>JAHEOB010000230.1 GCA_018610095.1 Halothece sp. MAG | reverse complement strand
TTCATAGATTGTCTCAGAACGAGGTGGGGTTTCTCTAGGGGGAGGAGGTTCTTCAATATTCCAATCATCCGGTTCCTCCCAATCTTCCTTCTGTATAGGAAATTCCCAATCTTGTTTTTGGTCTCGAGGGGATGCTTCGGTTTGACGAGAATTTCTTTGATTTGGAATTGAATCTTTGGAATCAACCTCTGGAAATTGAAATCCTGAATCAGGTTCAGGTTGGCGAGAACTTCTCTGTGATTCACTAGAAGGAGGTTTTGGACGAGCCAATTTAAATAACCACTGTAGCAAAATACTAATCATTAATCCCGCGATCGCGCTAAGAATTAACCAAACTGCTACTGGAAGCGCGATCGTTTCCGATCCCAAAATTATTAACGGAACAACCGGAGAATCATTTTGGAAATAAAAAATGAGTCCTAACGTAACAATTATTACTAAACCGATTACTCGAAATACCTTCACCTTATTCATGAAAAATCCTACTTGAAACCATTACTCAGTTAATCGATTATTATTATAATTATGGCAATTTTTACTAGCGATTTTGTCCATCGAATGTCAAACTATAAACAAAATCCTAATGGATTGCAATTCAGAAAATGGTTTATTCATCAATTCAACTGCCAACAATTCAACCCGTTCTTACCTTGATTCCAAAACCGAAACAACCCCTTGAACTCTACATTTGTCAACCCACTCCTTTTGTTCAAGATAACTTAGAACAAATGTTGCCAGATTGGACACTTCCCAGTGCTTGGGTAGTGATTGTGCTACAAAAAGCACAATATTCCTTGTACAGTTGTTCCCATCAAGTGGAACAAGAAAAGCAACGATTACGGGAACGCTTTATGCGTTTTGGCGTAGATATCATTTTTGATTTAAAAGAACAAGGCTATCTTGCGGACTTAATTGATCCTCGCAATGGAAAACCGTTACTCTCTCATCCCGGTGTAATGAGTCATGATGATGTCAAAGTTGTTTCCAGATTGCTGGGATTTAATACCGAACATGGTAATTGTCCCTGCATTTACCATCCACAATGGGGGGATGCCGTTTATCCTAGCATTATCCTTTCTTCAGGGTCTCCCCAAACCATTCAAACCACTGTTGAAAGTGTCGCAGCTCGCTATCACTGGGAAATTGTTAACCAAGTATCCAGCGAATCAGAATGTTATCCTGATCAAAGTGAAGCGATTTGAATGAGAGGAGACACTGTGCCATATACCATTATTACCGATACCTGTGAAGGCGTTGCCGATTGTGTCGGGGCTTGCCCAGTCGCTTGTATCCATCCGGGATCAGGCAAAAACGCGAAGGGAACAGATTGGTATTGGATTGATTTTGATACCTGTATTGATTGTGGCATTTGTTTACAAGTTTGCCCTGTGGAAGGCGCGATTATTCCCGAAGAACGTCCTGACTTGCAGAAAACCCCTGAGTAGCTGATTGATCTATTGATGGCGAAGTTGATGCCATTGCCAAGCATGACGGAAAATTTGGTTTAAATCCGCGTACTGGGGCTGCCAATTGAGAATATTACGGGCGCGATCGCTGCTTCCTACTAACATGGCGGGATCGCCAGGGCGGGGCTCCGTTTCTTCAACAGCAAAATCGGTTTGTGTCACTTCTTTGGCAGTGGCAATCATTTCTCGAACCGTAAAACCATTGCCATTACCTAAATTAAACACTTCACTATTTCCCCCATTGAGCAAATATTCTAGCCCCAAGACATGAGCTTGCGCTAAATCTGTAACATGAATATAATCGCGAATACAAGTTCCATCGCGAGTGGGGTAATTCGTCCCAAAAATTTTAATGGCATCCCGTTTCCCCAAAGCGGTTAATAAAATCAAGGGAATGAGATGGGTTTCAGGATGATGATCTTCTCCTGTGCGCTGATAGGGATCGGCTCCTGCAGCATTAAAATAGCGGAAAGTAACTGATTTTAAGCCATAAGCAGTATCAAAATCTTTCAGGATGCGTTCTACCATTAATTTACTCCCCCCATAAGGATTAATGGGATTCTGGGGATGGGTTTCTGGAATGGGAACCGTCTCAGGCACACCATAGGTAGCACAGGTGGAGGAAAACACGAACTTATCAACCCCTGCTCGTTGCATCGCTTCTAAAAGGGTGAGCGTTCCCACAACATTATTGTGATAATATTTGGCAGGATTTGCTACTGATTCCCCAACATAAGCATAAGCTGCAAAGTGCATTACAGCAGTAATTTCTCGGCTGCGAAATAATTCCTCTAATAGAGCAGCGTCGCAAGTATCCCCCACAACTAATTCTACGTTTAAATGATTTTCCACAATATCTCGATGGCCATAAACTAAATTATCGAGAATCACCACATCATAGCCTTTTTCTTGTAAGGAGAGAACGGCATGGGAACCAATATAACCTGCCCCACCAGTAACCAGAATCGTTGAATTAGATGACATAAGCCCTAACTGAGCAACAATCACAATTATTGCATTACTATTGCATTACAGGACAAGTTTGATTACTTAAACTGTAGAGAAAGACTATTATATTTCTCCACTACTCTCATGCTACGTTCCATTTTTGATACTTGTATTCCTAGACCTGAAATTCAAGCTGGAGAGCTAACAGAAACGATCTTTGCGGCGAAAATTCGTCCTGTTGTAGAAGGAAAAGCTCCTTCAGTTTATCAAGATGCTGCTGTCTTCTTTGCTAACACTTTCCCTACTGATGGGATTCAAACCCTGATTCGTGAAGTCTTTTCGCGGTTGATGGGAAAAGATGAAGGCTCTTCGGTGATTCGGCTAGAAACCAGTTTTGGGGGTGGCAAAACTCATGACGCGATCGCGCTGTGGCATATTTGTCAGCAAGGACGCAATATTAATAATTTAGATCGCTTTGCGAATCTCGATCTCATTCCCCATTACACCACTCAGGTTGCTGCGATCGATGGACGGGACTTAGATCCCATTAATGGGGTTTACCATGAAGAAACAGGCATTACTACTTATACCCTTTGGGGGGAAATTGCCTATCAAATTGGAGGGGTTCGCGGTTACGATCTCCTGAAAGGCTCCGATGAAAGCGGAATTAGTCCCGGAACTTCAGTTTTAGAGCGTCTCATTGCCAATCATCCCACAGTTATTGTCCTCGATGAAATTGCCCGTTACTTGCGTTCAGCCAGGGGTCGGACAGTCGGAGACAGCAACCTAGCCGGGCAGGTGGTTTCCTTTCTCTTTGCCCTCATGGATTTAGCGGCTGCCTCGAACAAAGTCATTTTTGTATATTCCTTGGCATCCGCTTCCGATACCTTTAGTGAGGAAACCGGCGAACTCAACGAACTAATCCGCGCTTCTGCCAGACAGGAACGGGTATTAAGTCCCTCCACCGACATTGAAATTTATAATATTGTCAAACAGCGCATCTTTGAAAGCGTTTCCACCGATGCCGCCGAAGAAGCGGCGAACACCTATCTAAACAATTATCGAGGGGCGCGAATTAATCTCCCTGATACCTGTAAAGAAGCCAGTTACGCCGAAGCCATTGCAAACAGTTATCCTTTCCATCCGGAACTGTTTCGGCTGCTGACAACGAAAATTGCCTCTATTCCAGAATTTCAACGAACGAGAGGGGCACTGCGGTTATTTGCCCTTGTGGTTCAACACTTATGGCAAGACACATCCCAATGGATTCCTCTTATCCATACTCATCATCTTCCTGTTGGCTTAAACGTTAAAGTCACCGATGAATTAACCTCCCGTCTGCAACGCCCGTTAATGCGGAATCCCATTCAAGCCGACATTTACAATCCCAGCGGTAGAAAAGCCTATGCCCAGTCTCAAGATGAACAATGGCTTGCTGCTGACAAACCGCCGTTTACCAGTTGGATTGCGCGAACCATCTTTTTGCATTCTCTCACGCAAGGGATTTCTTCAGGCATTCGTCGCCCGGAACTCAATTTATCCCTGCTTACTCCCAGTGTGGAAATTAGTTTCGTTGATGAAGCCTTGAATCGACTTGGGGAAGTAGCTTGGTATTTAGAAATTGATCCAGTCACTACCATTGCCCGATTTAAAGAAGAACCCTCCATCAACAAAATCATTACCGAAGAAAAAGAACAAATCGGCAAGCTGGAAGCCAAAGAACACCTTCGATCGCGTCGCGACAGTATCTTTGCCTCAAAGCAATTTAAATTAATTGCAGCGCCGGATTCTCCTTCCGAAGTGGATGATGTGGCAGATCCGATCGCGCTTTGTCTGATTGACTTTGACGAACATACCCTAAGCTCATCTCAACAGGGGCCTCCCTCTCTGGTAGAAAGCATTTTCAATCAAACGGGGGAATCGGGAAGTTTCCGCACCTATCGGAATCGTCTGCT
>JAHEOB010000229.1 GCA_018610095.1 Halothece sp. MAG | reverse complement strand
TATGCCGCTGGTTACAGTGCGGGTCGCATTTGGATTGAGGGTCTAAGAACTGATAGCCTCATGTTGGGATCAGTTCAAGTGGCTCAAGCAATTAGTTTTTTAGGCATTATTTTTGGACTCCTTGGCTTGGTTTGGCTTTATGGGCTAAAGCGAAATTTTCCTGATGTCGTTTCTAAACAAGTTACCAAACATGAATCAAGGGAAAGGTGATCAATAACACGTTTTATTAATAACAATCGTACAATTAGCAATTGCAATACCAAAATATTTAGATAATTAAGTTTTAATATAATTGCTAAATAGCTGTTCTAAAATAATTTATTTTTTTACACGAATTAAATAAAAAAACTATCAATAATAAAAAATATATCTTATGCTCAATCCAGCCGTTTATATTGTTGGTGCCGGTCCTGGCGACCCTGAATTATTAACCATCAAAGCTAAAAAAATTTTAGACCAAGCCGATGTTATTCTCTATGCTAACTCATTAGTTCCCAAACAAATTTTACAGGATGTTCGTTTCGATGCAGAACTGATTCCAACGGGGAATAAAACCCTAGAAGAAATTATCCCTTTAATGATTGATAAAGTTCGCAACAATCAATCGGTGGTTCGTTTGCACTCAGGAGATTTAACCCTTTATAGTGCCGTTCATGAACAAATGCAAGCCCTAGCAGAAGCAAATATCCCTGTACAATTAGTGCCGGGAATTGGTGCGTTTCAAGATGCTGCTGCCAAATTAGGAACCGAATTAACTGTACCCGGACTGGTACAAACCATTATTTTAACTCGCATTAGCGGTCGCGCTTCTTCCGTTCCTGACGCAGAAGAATTAGCTTCCCTAGCAGCCCATCAAGCCAGTTTAGCTCTCTATTTAGCAGCCCGTCATGTTGAAAATGCCCAAGCCAAGTTATTACAACATTATCCGCCAGATACCCCAGTAGCAATTTGTTACCGTCTGGGATGGGAAGATGAAACAATTCGAGTCGTTCCCTTAGAACAAATGGCAGAAGTTTCTCGACAAGAGGAATTAATCCGAACAACCATGTATTTGATTAGTCCCGCTTTAGCCAATAAACAGGTTGCAGCGCGATCGCAGCTTTATAATCCTGAACATTCTCACTTGTTTCGCCAATCAAATGCTAGACCTTAGTTCAATCTTCAAGTTTTGTTGACCGATAAGGGGAAAATTAACGGTTTTTTCCTTGATTTTGATGGGAAGTATCTTCACTGTCAATAGCTTCCAGACGGCGAGACACTTCATCTTCCATATCCATTTGTTCAAATTGTTCATCCATCTTTTCTGAGGAATTTTTAGACACATCATAGAATGCTTCCACTTCAGCTTGTTTATTATCAACCACTTCTTTAGCTGCTTCAAATTGAGATTTGGCGGAGTCAATCTTGTAATTATTATTCACCTCTGCCATTTGTGATAGGGCTTCATTCACTTTTTGAACGGATTGCATATTTGCCAGTTCCGTTTTATAAGATTCGAGTTTTTCCTTTTCTCGCATCAATTTTTCTTTGGCATCGGTGACATATTTTTCAGCATTTTCGACATTTTGCTTTAACTGGGGTAATAGTTTCTCTAACTGAACTACTTGAATCATGGTTAAACGGGCTTGTTCGGTATTACCAGAGGATTTATAAACTTTAGCTTTTCCTTGTAATTCTTGATACTCTTCTACCTTCTGGCGATAGTATTGTTCTGCCTCCCGATAATTTTGAACTTGTATTTCAACAGCTTGGGTTAGCTTATCAACTGACTCTTGCATGGTGCGTAATGACTGTTCTGCATTGCTAACGGCTTGTTCTGGTTCTGATGGTTCAGAATTTCCCCATAACCAGTTCCAAGTGACGACCGTTAACCGCCCAAGGCGTTCACCCAATAGCCAATAGACAAAATTCTTAAAACGCATAAGCTTTACTTAGTTAATACTATCTAATTAAATTCATCAAATACGTTAATATTATATCGTTTGAAGTGTCTGGACTTTTGCAACAGGAAAACTTAAATTTGATTAATCAGATCACATCTTCGACAACAAATAGTTGCGTGATTGCTTTTGAATGATTTCTAGCTTAATTATGACCATAGCAGATGGTTCTCCCTTTCATTGTAAAATCTCTCTTAGCTGACAGCTTCAATTATTGCAGTTCCGCTAATTTGATAAATAATGGCACAATGAGAAAGCAAGAGTTTATTCTAGGTTTGATCAATATATGGCTTCTAAAAAAGGCGTTCCTCCTATCGTTTACATTATTGCTGTGATTGCAGTTGGTTTAGGGCTATATCAATTTGTCTTTTCCTCAAGCGGCAGTTCCTCAAATGACAATTCCTCAAAAGGCAATAATGATCAACAAGTTCGCTTCAGTAGTGGGGAAAAGATGTTGATTGAGTCAAATCAATATCCTGAAACCTTTTTAAATTACAAAGAACAAGGCATCCAAGCAATGGCTCAGGGAAACTACTCCCAAGCTGAGCAACATTTTGAAGATGCCTTAGAAGAGTATTCTAATAGCCCCGAAACTAGAATTTATCTGAATAATGCCAAAGCGGCGGATGAAAATCCTTATGAAATTGGCGTCACACTTCCGCTTGAAAAGGGGATTCTCCAAGGTGACACATTTAATTTTTCCTTACAATTACTACGGGGTTATGCCCATCGCCAAAGCGAGATTAACCAAGCGGGTGGCATTGATGGTAGACCCATTCAAATAACGATTGCTAATGATGAAGATAATGCTAAGGTTGCCAAAAATGTAGCTCGTCAATTTGCCAATCAACAAGATGTTTTGGCAGTAACAGGGCATTGGAGTAGTGAGGTGGCTTTAGCAGCGGCTCCTGTTTATAACAGAAATCAATTAGTGTTAGTTAACCCTGTTAGTACGATCCCTAAGCTCGCTGGTCGTAGTAATTATGTGTTTACAATGACGCCTAATAATTTTTTTGTGGCTAATACCATAGCAGATTATGCCCGAAAAGATTTAAACGTAGAAAACATTGCAGTTTTCTATGATTCAGAGAGTGATTATAGTTCCTCGCTACGGGAAGAACTCAAAAGTGCTGTCTCTTCTTATCAGCTCAGTATTAGCAGTGAGTTTGATTTCAATGAAGCGGGGTTTATTCCTGAAGATGCCCTTCGTCAAATTCGGCGAGGGAAGGCAGAAGCAATTGTTCTTCTTCCTTCTACGAACACCATTGATAACGCTCTGCAAATTGTCACAGTCAATGATCAACAATTGCCTTTAATCGGTGATATTGGCAATCTTTATAGCATAAAAACTTTGAAACAGGGTGGTGAAGATGCTGTGGGCATGGTGACTCCGATTCCTTGGCATATTAAAAAGCCAGGCGATCCTCAATTTGTTGAGCGATCGCGAGAACTTTGGGGCGGTGATGTCAATTGGGCAAGCGTTATGGCGTATGATTCGATGACTGCAATTGGATATGCCATGGCACAACAACCCACTCGTGAAGGCATCCAACAAGCACTTAGCAGTAGTAATTTTTCTGCCCCTGGTGTGGTAGAACGGATTCAATTTCGTCCTAATGGCGATCGCGATGGGGAACTAATGATGGTAGAAGTACAAGCAACACGGTCTTCTCGTTCGGGCACTGGGTATGATTTTGTTCCGATTGATTAAGCTGCCCCTTCTAGAAAGTGGAAGTTTCAACCATGATTCTTAAACAAAGTCCTTCTATCATTAGTTATCTGGTTATTATCATTGCAACTGGTCTATTAATTATACAGTCCCAACAGAGCGTTACTCCTGCTAATTATGATCATCGCATCAGTTATGGTGACAACATTTTGATTCGTTCCCAGCAGGATGAGAACAAACAACAAGGAACTCGCGCGATCGCGCAAAATAATTATTCAGAAGCAGTAGAACACTTAGAATCTGCTTGGAAGCAGTCTCATGATCCTGAAACCTTAATTTATTTGAATAATGCTCGCATTGGAGAGGAACAAGCACTGGAAGTCGCTGTCACCATTCCCATTGATGGTGAGGGGGATACCCTTTTCTTTGGAATGGAAATGTTAAGGGGATATGCCCAAGCCCAACAAAAAATTAATCAAGCAGGGGGAATTAATGGGACGCCTCTCAAACTAATCATTGTGAATGATGGCGATCATCCGGGAGATGCAACGATCATTGCTAAGCGGTTAGCAAAGCGAGATAACTTAGTGGCAGTAACAGGGCATTGGAGTAGTAGCACTAGTTTAGGGGTGGTTCCTATCTATGATCAACAGCAATTGCCGTTTGTTGATCCCGTTAGTACTAATAGTGCCATTGCGAGGATGAGTGATTATGTGTTTCGCACCGTTCCTAATAATGCAATCGTGGCAGAGACAATGGCAAATTACGCTCAAAATACGCTACAGATTAAAAATTTAGCCATTTTTTATGATTCTGAGAGTGCCTATAGTTTATCGTTACGCGAACAATTCCAAAGCGCGATCGCTGCTCGCGATGGAAGAATCATTGACGAGTTTGATTTAACTGCATCAGGTTTTGTTGCCCAAGATCGCTTGAATCAAATTAAAGAGCAAAATGGCGAAGGGATTGTTCTAATTCCTTCCACCACTTCCATTGATCGAGCATTACAAGTGGTGAATGCCAATAATCAACAATTTCCCCTCCTGGG
>JAHEOB010000228.1 GCA_018610095.1 Halothece sp. MAG | reverse complement strand
TAGGGATGTTTACAGTTTAGTTAAAATTCTATGTTGATACGCTGAAAAAGAGAATGAAAATGAAGTTCCCAAAGCCTAATGTGTATGAATTATACGTCAAACCAAATGGAAAGAAGTCTACTTTTACTATAACCAATACTGCTGGATCAAATAAATTCGAACAGGAGGATATAGCTCGAGGTGCTAAAATTTATATGCTGGTATCTAAAGATACTGGTGGAACGGTAAATTATGTAGGGTGACCTTTCCCCCGAATTTAAGCCCATGACATTGATGAGATTTCCAATACACTAGAGCCAATGGAGATCTCAACATGAAGAAACGTTACACCGAAGAACAAATCATCAAGGCCATCAAACAACATGAGGCAGGGGCAAAAGTCGATGACATTTGCCGTGAAATGGGCATATCCACGGGCACTTTCTATAACTGGCGCAGCAAGTATGCCGGGCTGGAAGTGAACGAAGCGAAGCGGCTGAGGGAGTTGGAAGCGGAGAACAACAAGCTCAAAAAGATGTTGGCCGACAAGATGCTGGAAGTCGAAGCAATGAAGGATGTGCTGTCAAAAAAGTGGTAACGCCAGCGGCCAAAAAGCCTGTTGTTCAACACCTGATTGAGGGATTCAGCCTAAGTGAGCGAGTAGCCTGTAAGCTGGCAGGGCTTAGCCGGACTGCATATCGCTATCAATCTAGGACAAAGCCAGACAATGGGCTCAGACAGCGACTGAAGGCGCTGGCGACGCAATATCCTCGCTACGGGTATCTTATGCTGCATGGTTTGCTCAGGGGTGAAGGCTGGGTCAAAAACCGCAAACGAACCTATCGGCTCTACACGGAGGAAGGCTTGCAGGTCAGGACGAAGAAACGCAAGAAGCTAACCCGGCCAAGGCAGCCTATGGAGGTGCCAACAGCCCCCAATCAACGTTGGTCGATGGACTTTGTGTCAGACCAACTCAGCAATGGTCGCCGCTTTCGGGTACTGAATGTCGTGGATGATTATTCGCGGGAAATGGTCGGTCAATTAGTCTCTGTGGCCATTAGTGGTAGGCAGGTCGCCAGATTCTTGGACCAATTGATGGAAGAGCGAGGCAAACCCAAGAAGGTTACTTGCGACAATGGGACAGAATTTACCAGCAAGGCTATGTTCTTCTGGAGTAAGGAAACGGGCGTCACACTTGGCTTTATACAGCCAGGAAAGCCGACGCAAAATGCCTTTGTGGAAAGCCTGAATGGTAAATTTAGGAATGAATGTCTGAATCAGCATTGGTTCAGAACCTTAGACGAAGCCAGATACGAAATCGAGCTATGGCGTGAACACTACAACCATGTTCGCCCTCATAGTTCTCTGAACTATATGTCGCCTGTTGCGTATGCCAAGCAAGCAGCATAAGCTGGAAAATCTCATCAAGAGATTGGTACTAATCTCGGGGAAAGGTCAAGGTTATTGATTGCTTCTTTAGGAAAAGCAATACCATCGAATGCGTTTAAATGGAAACATTTTGCGCCCCCGGTTATCCTTTGGTGTTTACGTTGGTATGGCTCCACACCATTAAGCTATGCCAATGTCAGTGATATGCTGACTTAATGAGGAATTTCGGTTTATCGTTCAAGGATTTATCGTTGGTTTATTGAATATGCACCACTATTGCGTAAAAAACTCAAAAAATATCAATGTATTCGAGCTTGTCTCTTCTTGCGCTGCTTGATGAAACTTATGCAAAAGTGAACTAAAAATGGTTTTACCTTTACCGTGCGATTGATAAGTATGGTGATATACTGGATGTTTATTTTTCCCAAAAACGCCATCGTCATGCTGCCTATGAGTTTCTCAAGCGGATATTAAAACCGTATACTACCGAGTGGCAACCAAAAACCTTAAACACCGATAAACATCTGGCCTATGGTGATGCGATAGCGCGTTTAATAAAAGAAAATGCCAAGAGGACGTAAAACAGCGACCTCTCAAAACTCGGAATAATCGTATTGAGTCCGATCGTACACCGATAAAAAACTCATTGTTCCCACCGGACGTTTCAAAATCGCTAAGCGAGCTTAAACCACAATCCAAAACTTTGAAACCTTGCGAAAATTGAATAAAGGGTAATTTGATAAATGGCTGCATCGGCATCGTGATGAATCGGAGTTTAGTATATCGGAGCGATCTGCCTTTTTGAATCGATTATTCAATGTAGAGTTGGTGTTATCTTGAAATACTCAATTGGCCTTGAGCAAAAACACACTGATTTATTATTATTATCAATAAGCAATGAATAGAACCCCTATTTGTTATGTTCTGTAAAGATTACTCCAGCCTTCCTATTATATTCACAAAAAACAAATAATTTGTTATTTTTGGGTGGGTATTAATTTCCAATATTCCACTGATGTTTAATGTGAGTAAAAAACTATTTATACAATCTAAAAGGTGAAAAAATGAGTATGAAAGACGCTTATGAAAAAAACTTCAATCACAGTTAAATGAATGGAATGCTGAAATTGATAAACTTCAAGCGAAGGCGGAATCAGCAGAAGCAGATGCTCAACTTGAATATTATAAACAGATTAAAGAGTTACGTTCTATGCAAGATGACGCTAGTAAAAAACTTGATGAGCTAAAAGAGGCAAGTGATGACTCTTGGGAAGATCTTAAAGCTGGATTGAACAGTGCATGGGACTCTCTTAGTCAGTCAGTATAATCAGCTATCTCCCACTTCAAATAAGTTATTTTATGTCGGAACTCTAAACCCTAACGTACTTGGCGTATGCTGGGTACGTCTTTTTGATCACATAAACAGATATTCTATATTTATTTGATTTTGCTTGTTAAATAAACCTTATTTTTGATAACCTTAAATGGAAATACTGGGAATTAAAGTGTGGGAATGACTAAATATTAATAATGTAAATAAACCTCAATTGCACCCGATTGTAGTGCTTTATTCAATGTGGAAACAGTGTTAGCCAGAAACAATCAATGAGCTTTGAGCGAAAAATACGCTAGTTTATTATTTGCAACAAGCCCTATTTTATCACACCATCATTATATATATTGATATCAATTGTAGTAATAGGAAGTCTATGTCTAAAAATGAAAGTGAACTGAATTGGCGCCAAAAAATGGTGATTGAAGAGCACGAAAAACTCTCACCTAGGCTGATTTATGAAATTATTCGTAAACACGGTATTGAGGAGTTAAATCGCCCAGCCAAAGCGTTGATATTCTCTGGTATAACTGCCGGGGTTATCATTAGTTTTTCATTTGTATTTAAAGCTATTTTTAAGGCCTACTTACCGGATTCTGAGTGGGCTTTTTTAGTCGAGAATATCGGTTATACCGTGGGCTTTATCATTGTCATTTTAGGCCATATGCAGTTGTTTACTGAAAATACAATAACAACGGTTGTTCCTCTTTTTTCGCCTTTTACATGTAAAAAACTATACAAACTCCTTCGATTATGGGGAATTGTCTTTATTTCAAATATCATTGGCACTGCATTAGCGGCGTACTTTATTCTTAACAATCACTTATTTGACCACAATATTGTACAACAGCTTGACAGAATTGCATTACATGTTACATCTTATTCTATAACTGAAAATATTATCAAAGGTATCCCTGCGGGTATTTTAATTGCTTCACTGGTTTGGATGTTGCCGTCCGTGAAGAATAAAATGTTGTTGATATTCTTCATCACTTATCTAATGGCTTTGGGCGGATTTACACATGTCATTGTCGGTTCTTCTGAAGCCGCTTACTGGTTTTATAAAGATAACCTCAGTTTTTCAGACTACTTTTTTACATTCTTATTCCCAACGACTTTCGGTAATATCATCGGCGGTACAGGTGTTTTTACCTTGTTGATTTATGGACAAGTTAATGAGGAGTTAGGTGGAGAATGAGACTGACGACCTTTGCAATTTCTCGATGACTGATTATGGTCATCTTGAATAATTGGCAGTAAAGGGATACCTAGTCCATCTTGGAAGGCTCGCTGTAACCATATGATAGTTAATGAATATTGTGGCGTTTCAAAAATTATGTCATGGAGTTATTTCATGTTCAAATACCGTTATACGTTTTATCTAAAAGAACAGACGAATATTGAATATATTTGTGCTTATTTTTTGGATATTCAATCTGGGAATTTTAAGCAAGTCGCACATGGGCTAGAGTTTGTTCCTTTAGAGAAAAATAAGTTTGGTTTATATCCCAGTATGTTACGCGTTGTCGCTGATGGAGATATTCATCACCTAGACCGCCTCATCGTTGAATCGATGATTAGTGCAGATGATTCGATTGCCTTGTCTGAATTGTTAAATGAAATAAAAGGACTATTGTTGGTTGAAGCTTGGGATTTTTAACATTTCTGTCTAAGTCATTCTCGAAGAGAACACATTCTGGTTTATCAGATTATCGGTCTCCAAAAAGCTTAATGATACTGATGTTAATGGTAATTTTCTATCTGTATGAAAACGATTATTTCGATGACCTTGGTTTTTATGATTTTTTGACTTACATATTACAATTAACGTTATTAAGTACCTAAACTCAAGTGAACAAGATAAGATAATCATAAAAGATAAACGTTATAATTGATGACCACATAAGCTAGTCAACAATAGAAAAATTTAGATGGAGGCGT
>JAHEOB010000227.1 GCA_018610095.1 Halothece sp. MAG | reverse complement strand
GGATCAATTAGCAGAAACCGATCCCAACCAAGCCCTCTGGCTGCGAAAATTCTCTGGACAGTATAATTTGCGAGATAGTGAATCCTACCTCCAAGCCTTAATGGCAGAGAGGAAGGATCTAGTGATGCGAATTATGAAAGTACGAGAAGAACTAGCCCAAGAGGTAGTGGATTCTTTGCCAGAAATGGTTCGTTCCAGAATTGAGCAATCGAATCTGAGTTATCGTTGCCAAATTTTGGAACGTTTAACCCAAACCCAACCCGAAAACACGGATAATTCTCATCCAGACGAGACCAATTCTAGTGAATAACCCCTTTGTAAATATCTGAGTAGAATCATGAAAACAACACCAAAAGAAGCTCATTACGAGACACTATCTTACTTACCCCCTTTAACTGACCAGCAAATTTCCAAGCAAATTCAGTACATGCTGGATCAAGGTTTTATTCCTGCGGTAGAATTTGAAGAATCTCCGAGACCTCAAGATCACCACTGGACTTTGTGGAAGCTACCCTTATTTAATGCTCAGTCTCCACAAGATGTGTTAAATGAAGTACGGGAATGCCGTTCTGAATATTCCAATGCCTATATTCGGATCATTGGTTTTGATAATATCCGTCAGTGCCAAATGATTAGCTTTATCGTTTACAAGCCAGACAATAGCCGTTAATCGTTAGCTGTATTTTCATAAGGCTTTCTCCCTCCACTGTGTTGGTGGGGGGTTTTTGTTTGTCAGCTTTCCTTGATGAAATAAAAAGCGTTTAAATTAGAGATAAGTACCTCCATTGTCTGGTGTCGGTTATGACTAGCGATATGGCTCAAACTGACTTTTTAAACCCACAACCTGACTGGGATAGCAATTTATTAAAAGAATTATCCTTTGTACCAGGGTTAAAAGAGTTATTAATGTTGCGTCAGGTGCATGCCTTAGAACATGCAACAGTGTGGATATTAAGTGAAAGCGCATCTGATTCTCCAAAAAAAGACAACTTTGCCCCTACCCGCACTGATAACGAAACCTTGGGTGGGCTTTCTACAGAGCAAGGATTTTATTTGTATGGTAATGTTTCTTTACTAAAGTTACGACAAGGGGTAATGACAGCTTTACAACGCTTTCGTGAGGGAGAGTGGGATTTGGCGGTGCATCCTCGTTGTGGAACCAATATGTCAGTTGCCTTATTACTAACCGCAGGCATCACATTCGGCTCTCATATCTTTTTACCAAAAGAGCCGCTAACACAACTATTTGGGGTGGGATGTGGGGTCAGCTTTGCTTCTGCTTTTGCCCCTGAGATTGGACAATGGGCGCAAAAGTATATCACCACAGCAGTACCATTTAATTTAGCTTTAGACCAAATTTATCAAACGACTGATTTTTGGGGACGTTCAGCGAATTTTGTACAGTTACGGTGGCAAAATTTGCAATAAAACTTAAAATCAAAAAACCCCACGACTCGACAAACTAATAGTACGCTTAGTTATAAAGAAGATTTTTTGAGAAATTAATTATGGCACAAGAAGTCAATCGCAAAGATAAAGTTAGAATTCTCCGTGAAGAATCCTACTGGTATGGTGACGTTGGCACCGTTGCCAGTGTCGATAAAAGTGGCATTATTTACCCTGTTATTGTTCGTTTTGACAAGATTAATTACACGGGTGTCAATACCAATAACTTCGGCTTAGATGAAGTGGAAGTAGTGGAAGCTGCACCGAAGAAGAAAAAATCTGGCAGTAAAAAAGCCAGTTCCGGTTCTAGCCAAAGCAGTGGTAGCAGTTCTAGTCAAAGCAGTGGTAGCAGTTCCAGCCAAAGCAGTGGTAGCAGCTCTACTTCTGGTTCTAGTCAAAGTAGCAGCTCTAGTTCTAGCCAAGGTGGATAATAAATTACTGGCTATCGGGTGAATTTGTGCCAGAGTTACCAGAAGTTGAAACCGTTTGTCGGGGTTTAAATCAATTAACCCCAGGAGAAACTTTCCAGGGTGGGGAAGTGTTGCTGAAACGCAGCATTGCTCACCCTGCTTCTATTGAGGAATTTTGGAAAGGATTAACCCATCATCAAATCCAACAATGGCAACGGCGAGGTAAGTATTTGTTAGCCCAGCTTGCCCCCAGTGGTTGGTTAGGGCTGCATCTTCGTATGAGTGGTCAATTATTATGGTTGAATCAAACCCAACCCCTTGCCAAACATACACGAGTACGTTTCTTTTTATCTAACCAGCAGGAACTTCGTTTTATTGATTTACGAACTTTTGGTCGTATTTGGTGGGTGCCTCCCAATTATTCCCCTGAAACGATTATTACTGGGTTGAATAAATTAGGGATTGAACCCTTTTCTGAGGAGTTTACTACCAGTTATCTGCAACAGAAACTAAAAAAACGCCGTTGTGCCATTAAAACAGCGTTGTTAGATCAAAAAGTTGTTGCAGGGATGGGAAATATCTATGCTGATGAAGCGTTATTTTTAGGTCAAATTTCGCCGTTTCGAGAGGCTGCTAGTTTGAGTTCTTCTGAAATTGAGCAGTTATATCAAGGCATTCGATGGGTTTTAAAAACAGCAATTGAGCAAGGGGGAACAACGTTTAACACCTTTCTCAATGTCGTTGGGGTGAATGGAAATTATATGAGACAGGCTTGGGTTTATGGTCGTCACGGGTTACCCTGTTATTCCTGTGAAGCAATCATTCAACGGCATAAAATTAATCAACGCTCTGCCCATTTTTGTCCAGAATGCCAGAAAGGGTAACGGGAATATCATAGCCTTACGATTACTGTCCCGTCACCCCATCTCATTGTCAGGATTATTGGGAATCTTGCATTAGTTGATCAACTTGTTTCTGAAGTTCTTGGTTTTGTCGTACAGCAGCTAAAATCTGTTGAAATCGCTCAGGCTCTAAGTTTTGCTGTTTTAACACTTCCTGCATTTCCATCTGCATGCTACGCTGAATTTCAGCAAGTTGTTGTGTGGTACTTTCAAACTGCTTCATTTCTTTTTCAGAAGCATCAACCTCCTTATCAGGATTTCGTTGTCCCTGCATAATTTCAGTAAATCTTTGTTCACTTAATCCTTGTTCTTCAATGGCTTGACTAAATTCTTTTCTGGATTCTTTTTGAATCCCTTGCATCTTCTCAATCGCTGCTGCAAATTTCTTTAGTTCTTGATCACTAATATCCTCTGCTTTTGGAGCAGCTTGTTGTTGTTGATTTTGCGGTTGTTGTTGATTTTGCGGTTGAGGTTGTTGCGCTAAAACAGGAGCAGATACGCCCAATAGGATTAATAAACTAACACTTCCGGTCAAGAGTGATTTTTTTAACACGGATTTTCCTCCTTGTTCGGTTTTCAATTTACAACTTATAACTACTGACTCTAACGTGTAGATGATAGTTCCATCTATCTATGCTAACAACCTGCTTTCAGTCTTCCTGCCAATCCTTAATTCCTATATTGTCGGGGCATACAAGCTTCGTATGAGAGCTATCTAAAGTTATCACGGCTAGAATTGTTTCCATGATCTTTTAAATACTGCCTCTTTCCTGAACAACCGCGGTCGCTGAAGGCAAGTAGCTTCACTACATCGCGCTATCCGCTCCACTCAATGATGAATTTTTTGGTAACGCATTCCTGGGGCTTGAGAAATTAACCCTAATAATTCCAGTTGCAGTAACCCTGCTGAAACTTCATTGGGTGTTTGTGACACGGTTTGAGTAATGTGATCAAACGATGTGGGTTCTTGCCCGATCGCGCCCAGAATTTCGGTTAAGGCTGGATCAAGATCAACTGAGGGGGGTGGAGCAGTCTCTTGAAATAAATCCAGTTGGGGCATGGTTCCCAACATTTCTAATAAATGGGTTTCACTTAAAATAACATTGGCTCCCTGATTAAGTAATCCTAAACAACCGATCGCGCTATTATTATCTAAGGAACCGGGTAACACATATAAATCTCGCCCAAATTCATTGGCATATTTTGCAGTAATCAGTGCCCCCGATTTCGGTGGGGCTTCCATGATCAATACAGCACGGGATAAGCCCGCAATAATGCGATTTCTTGCAGGAAAATTAGCGCGATCGGGCTTGGTTCCCACAGGATATTCCGTTAAAATTGCCCCCTGCTGTGGAATTTCCTGATATAGGTTCTGGTTTTGTTGGGGATAAGTAATATCTAATCCCGTTCCTAACACGGCAAGGGTGCGCCCCCCTGCTTCTAAACAACTGCGATGGGCTTGGGCATCAATCCCGGCTGCTAAGCCTGAGACAATGGTATAACCATGTTTGGCAAGGGCTGTGGTAATTTTGTGCGTCCAGCGTTTCCCATATTCTGTAGGTGATCGCGTTCCCACAATACTAATGAGGGGATGAGCCCCCTGCATTTCTTTAGGGTCAATCTTTCCTTGATAATACAATAGCGGGGGTGGTGTTGGGGTTTCTAACAGTAAACGAGGATAATCGCTATCAGCAGGTGTCCAAAATTGGGAATTGGTTTGAAGATGTTGGGTTAATAATTGTTCGGGATGACAGCGCGATCGCTGTTCAATAATTTGCTGGATGGTTTTATTTCCTAACCCTGAGACTTGCTGTAACTGTTGGTGATTGGCAAACCACGCTTTTTCTAAACTGGAAAATTGTTGTTTTAAGCGTTGCAGGGTAACTGCCCCAACTCCTGAAATTTGCGACCAAGCGAACCAATAAGCACGTTCTGTTGTCATTGATTTGTTTCCGATTGTATTGAAGTTTGATAATTGATAAAACGAATTACTCGATCAGAAATCGCTTCCAAAAGATGAGGTTGTTCACTATCAAACCATTCAATTTCTGGTACAGCCCCAAACCAAGTGCGTTGTCGTTTTGCAAATTGACGAGTGTGGCGAATAATTAATTCCGTTGCGGTGGCTAAATCCGTTTTTCCTGCTAAATAATCTTTGATTTCTTGATAGCCTAATGTATTTAATAAAGGCAATTCCCAACCATATTTTTCAATTAATGTTTTTACTTCTGTCACTAATCCCATTTGTAACATTTTCTCAGTTCGATATTGGATTCTTTTGCTAAGAGCCTCTGAATAACATTCTAAACCAATTTGGAGGATGGGATAGGAAGGAGGATTTTCTCCTTGTTGTTGACTGATGGGCATTCCTGTGACATAAAAGACTTCTAAGGCTCGTAGCGTACGCACTTGATCATTAGGATGAATTTTGGTGGCTGCTTGGGGATCAACTTGTTGTAAAAAGGCGTATAATTGTTTTTGACCAAGGGATTCTAAGCGCGATCGCAGCTCAGGGTGAGGGGGAACTCTGGGAATTTTCAAGCCCTTAGTAATCGCTCGAATATATAATCCGGTTCCGCCAACTAATAATAAAGGAGAATGAGGAAGAGAATTAATTAAGTCATAGGCTTGATCTTGATAGTCAGCTACCGTTAATTTTTCTGTCGGTTCACAAATATCCAGTAAGTAATGAGGAACTAGGATTCGTTGTTCCGGTGTGGGCTTGGCTGTACCAATATCCAATTCTCGATACACTTGGCGAGAATCCGCACTCAAAATCACAGTGTTCAATTGTTGCGCTAACTGTAAGGCTAATCCTGATTTTCCTGTTGCAGTGGCACCACAAATCACAATCAGCATTTTATCTTGATTCACATTTCCACTCAATTGCTATCGCAATCAGGAATGATTGATAATATTATTCCATTTGTTTGACACTCCCCAGCCTAAAGGCGTGGGGATTCTTGGTTCTAACCTATGAACTAGGTTCACAGGACGACTCGACTTGCTGTGATTGGACTTGTCCAACTACAGTAGAGGTCAAATCTCCCCAAGCGTTTTCAGGGTCTAGCCCTGCCGTTCCCACGTGCCCCGTGGTACGGAGTCCAACTCTGAGAATGTTGATGGCGGCGTTCTCATCACGGTCTAATTGACACCCACAAACACAGGTGTGAGTCCGTGTTGACAATGCTTTCTTGACAATTCGTCCACAGTTAGAACACTTCCCGCTTGTATAGTGAGGCGGTACTGCTACCGTTACTTTGCCAAACTTACTCGCAAAATACTCTAACCAGACGCGAAATTGATACCATGCCACATCTGAGATCGATTTAGCAAGATTATGATTTTTCACTAAATTTTTAACCTGTAAGTCTTCATAGGCGACCAAGTCGTTAGACAGGATTACGCAACGCGCCACTCTCTTGGCGTGTTCTTGACGTTGCCTACTTATTCTCAGGTGTTTCTTAGCTAATCTCTGTCTTGCTTTGTTACGGTTAGACGAGCCTTTTTGTTTCCGAGACAACCGACGCTGGCATCGTTTTAACTCTTCTTCTCCCTTACGGAGAAAGCGAGGATTCGGTTCTTTATTTCCTTGACTGTCAGTGTAGAAATCAATCAAACCAACATCTAATCCCATAGCTTGTTGGGTTGGTTCAACTTGTTCCTTGATATCGGCATCAATACCAAACTGACAGTAATAGCCGTCAGCGCGTCGGACTAATCGAACCCGTCTAATCTGTTTTTCTGAGTAGAAAAAGATATCCCGACTCCCAATCAGCTTGACTCGACCAATTCCATTCCCATCGGTAAAAGTGATGTGCTTTTTGGTATTAGGATCAAGTTTCCACCCTGTTGTCTTGTATTCAACGGAGCGGTTATTCTTTTGGTATTTTGGATATCCTTTCTTGCCAGCTACCTTCTTTTTACAATTATCGAAAAACCGACTAATTGCCGACCAAGCCCTTTCCGCAGCAGACTGTCTAGCTTGGGAATTAAGTTTCTTAGCCCATTCAAATTCTTTCGCTAGGAGTTTACATTGCTTATTCAGGTCATACTTGGTCGCACCATGATTGTCTTCCCAGTAACGAAGAGCTTTATTACGAATGAACTGAGTTGTCCGAATCGCTTCGTCAATGGCGGCATATTGAGTTTGATGGGCTTTTACTTTATACTCAATGACAATCATGGTTAAGCCAGTTTGGATAGCTTAAACGATTGTAGCACAAAACTCCTTAGTTTGTTAACTTCGAGATGTCGAATCTCTCAGTTAACGCGCCTTATATCCTTGCTCTAAAGAGACAGGGTTTTACGACGACTTTCGATAATCTCCCTCAAGGCGCGATCGCTGCTTCATCAAATCATGAGTTTTTTGTTGCGATTTACTAAGCAGATTACGTTATTGATATACCATTTCTGAGAAGCAGTTCAGATAATTTAATTAATTAAGAGTAAAATAGTCAGTGATGTGTGATCAAACAAATTAATGTCGTACAGAACAGGGTTTCAGACCCGTGTTTAATGATGATGCAAGAACCTAATGCCCAAGACAGCGAATCAACACAAACTCGAGTACCACCTTGGGGAACCGTAACTTTATTAGAAAAAGGGGAACATTACCGTATTAATCGGATTGAGGTAAAACCCGGTCATCATATTAGTACCCAATTACACTATCATCGGACGGAACATTGGGTAGTGGTTTCAGGAACTGCCAGAGTGATTAAAAACGGAGAAGAAATGATGCTGATGCCGAAACAATCCACCTATGTTCCCATGAATACTTCCCATCGCGTGGAAAATCCAGGGATGATTCCTTTAGTCATGATTGAAGTGCAAAATGGGGAATATCTTGGCGAAGATGATATTGTTCGCTTTGGCGATGCCGAAGCTTAAATCTTATGGGACAGGGGGATCAAATTTATACTATGCAGCCCTTTATTAATTGGCAAGGGGTATATGAACATCATGGCATTGATTGCGGTGACGGTACGGTCATTCATTTGCGTAAGCGCAATCAAATGATAACGCGCAGTCCTTTTGCAGAATTTACCGGTGGGAAAAAGATTTATGTCAAAGATTATCCCATTTCCTATATTCCTGATGTAGTGGTGCGTCGAGCAGAAAGCCGCTTAGGTGAAAAAGTTAATTATAATTTATTATTTAATAATTGTGAGCATTTTGCGACCTGGTGTAAGATCGGTCATCCTTACAGCAAACAAGTTCGGGATTTTATCCCGATGTTATCGAGGGTGAAAATTGATAATCTTGCTACTCCCATCCAACAAGCCCTCCAAAATCAATCCCAACCCAATCAAGAGCAATTAATTAATGATGCCCTCGGTGATATTCAAAAGGTTTGGGATCAAATCCAGCCTCGTTATAATCAAGCTCGCCACGAGATGAATACTTGGCAAGCCGTCGCTTGGAAAGCATTACAACAAGGAAAAGAAAAGACAGCCAAAGCTGCACTCAAGCGC
>JAHEOB010000226.1 GCA_018610095.1 Halothece sp. MAG | reverse complement strand
TAGAGGGGGAAATTCAACCAAATCCCCCTCATTTAATCTTAATTAAGAGTCGGGGAACATACACTTATCACTATCGCAACCCATGGGACCTTCTTCTTCTTTATTGCCCACATCATATTGCATCAATGCAGCATAAAAGTCATTTGTTGTCCGCCGTTGCTTCACATCCGCCATTAGTTTTTTATAGGTGGCTTCATCCACGGGTTCAAAGGGCAAACGTGGGAAGGTTTGATAAGCATCAAAACGGGCTAATAGGGCAGCGGAAATATACCCCTCATCATTTTGGATAGCGTTATAAATTGCTGTTCCTAACGCTTCAATTTCATGTTCCCGTAACTCTAAAGTTGAGGAAGTATTGTGAGTGACATAGTGCTTCTGCACCTGCATGGCAAAATCAAATTGTGCCAGTGCCGAAAATTGGGAAATATCAATATCATCTGCTCCCGGTAAATCCGCCCAAGGAACAGCGACGGGAATTTCCACTAACCATTCCGTGCAACGCGGATCAAAGGGATCATTGAGCAGATTCCCTTCTTCATCTTTATCCGACTGGGAAGGAATGACATTATAGCCATAATCAATACAGGCTAATGCCACTGGATCATTTTTACCAAAGGTGACACGACGAATAAACCGCACTGCTTTCGGCGGATGCCATCCTGGGGAAGCTCCTGTTAATAATGATTTGGTACCACTGGGTTGTACGGTGGTGCAACGGTTAGGACGCTTCAAATTATGGCGATCGCAGTAATCCCAAACCGTTTCATGGACAATATCCCGCCATTTTTCTAGATAAGCTTTTTCCTGCTGTTTAAATTGCTCTCCTTGTGGGGTATGGGGACGACCTTGTTCCCACCAGCGTAACCATTCTACCCCTAAGGCATGGACAAAGAAATCAAATAATCCGGTAAAGGAAACCCCCACAATAGGATCGAGTTCCCGACTGTACTGATAACGGGGTTCTACAAATTCGTGATTGAGAAGGGCTGCAACGGATAATGCTCCTGCTTGGAACGCCTCTTTTTGTTCTTGTTCATTGTCAGGATCAATCTGATTTAAGTGGATTTCAGAAAGGTTACATTGTCCTGTTAAGGTTCCCCCAAATACCCCTTTATGAAGTTGGGGCTCATTAAAGCAGAAGGTATCGTGTAACCCTTCTAGCGGTTCCACCGAGCGAATGATTTGCCATTTTCCTTTCGTTTTGGGTTGATGACCGCCACTGGTGTCGAGACGTTGACAAGGAATTGCGGCACAATCTGTGATTTGCAGATATAAGTCTTTCTTACGGGTTCCAAGATTGGTTGTTTCCCCAGCAGCAGAGGCTAAATTAATCGAGGAACGAATGCCACATTTACACAGTAATAAATAGACCCGATAAGCGCGATCGTAGCCCGACAAATAAATGCGTATGCCACCAGAATTGGTTTCGGAACCATCGGCATCTGCTAATCCTGCAATGAAGTGAAGAATCGAATCCCGATCCCAACGGGCTAATTCTTCCAAGGGAGTCGCATGATATTTGAGCGCCTGTACTTGTTCTGGTTCAAAATGCTCGTTAAAGCCGGTATAAAGCAAACAAGGTAAAGTTTTGGACTCGGTATAATAACGAGCCGTTCCTGAAGTGTTTCCGGCAATGGCTAACTGTTGATAGCTCTTCGCACCATACAGACGCAATTGTAGTTGCGATTTACCGTGGGATTGACAAACTGAGCCATCCCCCACTAATTGACCAAGGGTATAGGCAATGGTGGGTTCAACAAATTCACCATCCCGATAATCAATTTCAAATGGTTCCGTGTGGAGAGAATACTTGCTTGTTTCTAATCGTTTTGCTAGTTCAGTGGTCGTTACTTCCTCGTATGATTGACTAAAGCGATCCTTAACAAAGAAACGATGCTTCTCAGTAACATCCAAATAGGTTCCATCTGAGAAACGTACCCGATACAGAGAACGATTATTACCGGTTAAAATAGGAACCACTTGACTCCATTGTTGACCGTTCCAGACTTCAACCGGTTGACCGACTAAATCGCGAATTTGGTGCATGCCGTCGCGCGTAATTAACAGGGTATCCCCAGCCACACAATGGAAATCACTACCGATAATTTCTCCACAATTGTGAGCCACTAATCCATTGGCATCAAATCGATGAACCCCAGGAACCGTACAGTCGTAAACGGCTTCGACGCCATCAGGTTCAATGCTGGTAATGGTTGCCGTAAACGGTTCTTGTGGTAAGTGCGGTTGATTGTCTAGTGAATCGGCGAGTAATGCTTGCTGATCAGGATTGCTAAAGCCAATTAGGTTTTGGAACACCGCCAGATTATCCTTGGCAATCAGAAGTTCCCATTGTAAGCAAGTGGAGGCAATGCCCAAACGCAATAGCATCCGTTGAACAGTAGCTAATTCTTTACTGCTGCCTTGGGTTAAGCTGAGTGTAACGCCTTGAGATGTCTGTTTGAGGCTTGCTTGCGCAGAAAATAACCCTTGTAAGAATCCTTGATAGAACGGGTAGCTGCCTCGTTCCATAGCTTCCGTAATTGAAGGTTTGGCAAGGGTAAGTAGTTGAGTATTTCCGCCATATTCTCGGTATCCGATTACTGAAGACCCCTGGGTTTCTCCATAGAAGCCAAGTTGCCAACCCTCCTCAAATGTTCCTTTTCCATCCCAGGGAGAGATATCACGGTGGTTATGGAGAACGACGCGATCGCGCGGTTCTAAATCCTCAACCGCAACCCATTGGGTATATTGCTTTTTCTGGGTTTGAGCGGTTACTTTCAGCACTTGATGATTAGCAGTTAGGCGTAGGGTATAACCTTGTTGAGTCGTTAATTTCACCACGGGCTTGGTACCGGTATAGAAAAAGCCTTCGGGAGTGGTGCTAAATAATTCCCCATTAACATAAACACTGTGTTGTTTGTCAATTAAGTCTTTGACTTGTTGCGGCCCGTATTCGGTATGCACCCATGTATCAGCGGTAACACAAGGATTTAGTCCATAGCGTTGTAAGCGATGTTCCAGTTCATCCGCTGGCATGTCAGGGGCTTGTTGATGTAACCAACGTTTCGCTTCCTCAGCCCCAGCAGTGGTGTAAATTTGTAAGAACTGACGTTTTTTGTCACCTTGTAATAAATCCGCATTTCCGCGCGCGATCGCTTCGGGGGCATATTGAATTGCCCCTTCTCCGGAGTAAAACTGACTCCTTACCGCATCCACACATTCTTCTAAGCTAGGTTGGTGATGATAAACCCGCGTATGGTTCGCCATCCGTAGCGCATCTCGTTCGGGATCAATGAACCAGTTCCCCTCTTCATCAGGTTGCCAGAGATTTTGTTTTAATAAAGGAGAATCAGCGTCAAATTGACGAATCCCAGCACTGTTATGGGTTAAGTAGCCATCGCAATAGAAACAATGGGCATCTTCCACTTCTATATCGTAGGTTTGCACATAATCAACGCTACCAAGCCCCTTAAAGGTAACAGGAATATCATTTTCTAGCTCTGATTCTTGTTGGTAACGTTCATAATTAGAAGGTTGTGACAAATTCCCATTAAAGCCCATCGATTGCAACTGG
>JAHEOB010000225.1 GCA_018610095.1 Halothece sp. MAG | reverse complement strand
TTGCTCTAACAGTTGCGAAAGAATGGGTTGGACTTGCCCAGTCTTTAAACTTGCTGAGGCTGCTTGCGCATGACCCCCTCCCCCAAACGGCGATAAAATTTCATTCAAATCAACATTTGGAAGGCGCGATCGCGCAATTAAACTGGTTCGCTTTTGCTGTTCATTATGGCGATACACATGCGCCATCAATAAAGCATCTGCCTCAATTAAATCCACTAATCGTTCCGCCACACTCGACAATCCCGGAATAAACGATTCTCCTTCCAAAATTACCCAAGCCAGCGTATAACCTTGAATTGTCTCAGTTTCTGCTTGTTCCAGCGCCTTCGATAAAACCTGTTTTAATTCTGGCGAGAGACTGGGTTCGACATACTCCCCAATGACATCAATATTTGCCCCCTGTTCCATTAACCAAGCTAAGGCTTTCCCATCCCGAAACGTGGTTTGGGGAAACGTTAATGAACCTGTATCCGTATGAATCCCCAACGCCATCACTGTGGCTTCAATTGAACTCACTGAAACGTGAGCTTGCTGTAATTCCTCCACAACAAGGGTGGTTGTTGCCCCCACCTGATCCACATGGGTTGCAGTTGCCGGAATATCCCCCTGAAAAGGATGATGATCATAAACTAGAATTTCCTCGACATTAGACAGTTCTAACCAATTAGCAGTTTCACCAACGCGATCGCGCTGTTGCGTATCTACCACAATTAATCGGCTAATCTGGTCAGGATTAACTGTTCGCTTTTGCGCCAAGGGTAATTCATCCCGATACAGGGCAAGAAACGATTGTACCCCAGGATGAGACCCCCCACTTAAAATTACCTTTGCACCAAGATAGAGATAGGTAATTCCCACCGCAGCCCCTAAGGCATCAAAATCAGCAGTTGTATGGCATAAAACAAGCGTTCGCATAAATTTGTCAAACAGCAACGGGCATCTTAATTAATTATTTTCAGCAGGTTGCAGGAATGGAATGGGAGCTTGACCATACATATTATTTGGCAATTTACCGTCCCACTTTTTCGCCTTTTCTAATTCAACTAATTCAGGATTATTAGCAAGGGCTTGCGATTTGGCTTGTAACGCATCCGCTTCTGCTTGTCCTTTCTTGCGAATCGAATCTGCTTCTGCTTCTGCTGCAATTCGCTTTGAGTCTGCTTCGGCTTGCGCTTGAATTGTTTTCTTTTCTGCTTGCGCCTCTGCTTTCTTTTTTTCTTGACGAGCCACTTCTAACTCAGTTTCTGCCTGTGCTTGTTGTCTAGCAGCTTGTTTAAAAGAGTCAGACCAGCCATAATAAGGAACCGTGAAATCAACCACTTTAACATCTAAAATACGCTCCACTTCCTTCTTAATCCTTTGATAGCTGCTTTGTTCAATTTCACTGCGTTGATCAGCAAGCTTACCCATCTCAATATTGCCCAGTTCATTTTTAAAGCGACTCGTGGCAATCACTTTCATATTTTCTTTGTAATTAGGCGTATTACGATGAATACTTTCTAACTGCTCTTCCTCAAGACGATAGAGGAGAACAATTGTCGCGTTAATTGCGTAATTATCGACGGTGGAAGTACTAACCCCTTCCAATTTCATTTTTTGAATACTAACCGGATATTGATGATAATTTTGCTGAAAAGGAATGAGAAAGTGCTCTCCCGGCCCCGTAGTTTTTAAGTACTTTCCCGAACTCGTGACAATGGCACGTTCAGTTTCATCATTAACATAAAAAGATTTAGCGCCAATGATGCCTAAAATTGCTAATCCAATAACTCCCACTCCGCCAATGATCGGAATCTTAAATTTAGATAAAGTTTTAAACATAATTAATTATAAACTTACGTTACTTGCGAATGATATTAGCAAAGGTCTAAAAAATTGACCAAAAGTTGATTAAGATTAATTATTAATCATAGGAAATCAAAGCAGATACAATAGAACCACATTGAGTTTAGGACAGACAACTTTAGCTCTGCACGCGATAGGAGCTAAGCTTTGTGAGAAAGGTTATTCTATTGGGAAAAGAAAACTACCCTATGCAGGACTACCAAATTTCGGTGAGACGAAAGCGATCAGCAATTGTGTCTCCTACTTGGTATTCCACTGCCATCGTGATACTTATCTAACGCTTTCTCTTTTTAAGTTAATTATATTAACTGGCGATCGGGCAATTAAACTGGTTCGCTTTTGCTGTTCCTTATAATGATACACATGCGCCACCACACTCGACAACTCTGGAAGAAATGATTTCTTCTTTTAGAACCTGCCAACTATTGAACCCTGTAAATTAACCGTTTAAAAAGTTATTAATTTCTTTCTCTAGCCATTGTTTTTCTAACGCAGTCAGACAATCATCTAGGCTATAGTCACAAATATCACTTCTATAACAACGTAACTTGGGAGGAAAACTATCTGTTACTAATTGTGAAATTTTACCTATTTCTTGCTTGTCCTTATGAGAGCCTAAAATTGACCATTGCCAATTTAAAACAAAATTGTCACGATTAATTGTTAAATCAGCACCTTTAAAGCGATTTACAATTGGCGTAATTTCTTGATAGAGAGTAATCATTAATGCCCACAAACCAAAGAAAAAGAATAATACTAATATCAAAAAAGTTATTAATAACAAAACAAGCATAATAATCGGTAGAATTTGTTTCTTCCAACGAATTATACCTTTACGAAAATGATAAATTGCTTGATAAATTGTTACTAAAAATGAACAAACTCCGAATGACCAAATAAAGGTCAGTGAAGAAACAAGCACTATATCTGCTCTTGAGGTTTCTGTATCGGTTGGTACTGTAAATGCTAACAATAAAAATAGGGGACTGATCGTTAGTAAAATAATCTTATTCCAACGAGAGAAAATTTCCCGATTTTTCTTTAAACCATTTGCTGGAATCGTTACTTTTAGCTGATCTTGGTCGCGTTTTAATTGAATGGGACTATCAACCGGTGGCGTGATCGCGCCAGACTGATCAATATCATTTTCTTTTATCTTGGCAGTGGGAGTGGTGAGAGCATCCAAGGCAACGTCGGCACTTTGAAACCGATCTTCTAACGCTGGTTCCAACAGTCCTTCCAACCAGTCGGCAAAGTCAGAGGAGAAGTTCACTTCAGAACGAAAATCAATCTTTAACCGGGCTTGAGGAAAATCTGCTGGTGGTTTCCCAGTATGCAAATACAGTAACGTTGCCCCTAATCCATATAAATCGCTAGCAGTTTGGGCACGACCTTGATATTGTTCCGGTGCCATATAGCCATATGTTCCCACAAAAGTTGTCCCTGCTAATTGAGTTTGTTTATAAGTGTCTGTCACAGCACCGAAATCCACTAGCATGATCGTGCCATCTGATTTCCGAATCAGGTTTTGGGGTTTAATATCACGATGAGTGACAGGTGGAACTAAGTTATGAATATAAGTGAGAATTCCTAACACTTGTTGAGCAATGTCTTTTAATTCTTCTTCATTCGGTCGCCATCCTTTAGCAATTAATTCCGCCAATGACTGTCCTTTGACTAATTCTTGGGCTAAGTGAAATTCTTGACTATCTTCTCTATCAATTTGCAAATAATCAATATAATCGGGAATTTGGGGATGATCGAGTTGTTGTAAAATCTCAGTTTCCCGTTCAAATAATTCTAATGTTTTCCAGTTATCTAACTGCTGCAGAGATAACACTTTCAGAGCAACTTCTTGTTGGGTTTGTTCATCAACTGCAGCATAAGTGATTCCGATGCCTCCTTGACCTAAAATTTCGGTGAGACGAAAGCGATCAGCAATTGTGTCTCCTAGTTCGTGTTCCACTGCCATCGTGATACTTATCTAACGCTTTCTCTTTTTAATTTAATTTTAGCTCGCGATCGCGTTCTAATTCGCTTTTTGTCGTCGAGGCATTCGTTTAAAATTTGACCAACATAGCTGTACCATACAT
>JAHEOB010000224.1 GCA_018610095.1 Halothece sp. MAG | reverse complement strand
TGAGTTAAAACTAGAGCGATTTGAACAAGTTGCTATCCCTTTATACCGAAAAAATGACACTCCTTATACTCTTCAAGAGTGGGTTACCCTTGCCAGTATTGTGGAACAAGAAGCCTTAGTGGATCACGAATACACGAAAATTGCAGCCGTCTTTGCCAAACGATTAGAGGAAGATATGCCTCTAGCAGCTGATCCCACTGTGGAGTACGCTTTTGATATTGAGCAAACCCAATATCGCCCCCTTACCATCGAAGAAGTGAATAAACCTTCCCCCTATAATACTTATATCAAGGAAGGATTGCCCCCAACCCCCATCTCCAGTCCTGGAAAACAAGCTCTCAAAGCTTCTCTCAATCCACCAGAAACTGATTATCGCTTCTTTGTTGCTCGTTATGATGGAACGCACGTTTTTAGCAAAACCTATGAACAACACCGAAGAGCCAAGCGTCGCCTACACTGATCACCGTTGCTGGTTTTGGGACAATTGGTCTTGGTTCAGCTCCTGTAACAGAAAAATTGGCATCAAAGCACGACTCATTTCATTGGTATATTCTGAACTTAAATAAATGCGATACGCCTCATTATTTGCAAGATGGGTTTGGAAAAAGGCAGTACTCAAGGCTTTAATATAGTTTTGGGCAATGCTAGGATCAGGTCCGATAATTTCAGGCGGAATGGGCAGTCCTTCCTCTTCAGGCTCAGGGATAGTAGAAAAATGCGTTCCCTGTTTGAGCAGCACCAAATACTTGTCAGCATGATCCAACCAACTAAAGGGGCGAATTTGCTCAGTTAAAGCAGGGGTGACGGTATCTGCACTTCCAGAAACGAATAAAGTGGGGATTTCAAGGGCTTTCAGACCCTGTTCGGCAAAAATATGGCTCGTAAAGGGATTAATGGCAAAAACAGCTTGAATCCGAGAATCTTGAAAATCATAATCCTGTTTCGATAATTGGGATAATTGACATTGCAACAGTAAAGAAACATTTAATACCGCAGCCGTCTCATGGTCTTTACATCGTTTTGTCACTGCATCGTAATCAACACTAGCTCCCCCCAAAGCTAAGCTGGTATAAGCGCCATAAGATTGACCTAATAAGCCCACTTGGTCAAAATTGATGGCACTTTGATAGTTTTGCTCTAAGTAATCAAGAACATATTGAATATCAAGGGGACGGTTAATTAATTCTAAAGGAGGACTGACTTCCTGTTGCAATCCTTGGAGTAGGGATTGTAAATAACTGGCACTACTACCAGGATGTTCCACTTGAGCTACAGCAAAGCCGTAAGATGCTAAATGTTGTGCTAAATAGCGATAAGTATGGCGATCAGAACCTAATCCATGAGAAATGACAATTAAGGGGGAAGATTGTTGCTTAGGTTTCTTTGGTAAATAGAGTTCAGTGGGTAATTCGCGATGAGGCACCCTAGCAGAAAAGGGCTTGTTTTTCGTTTCCAATTGGTTTGCTTGGCGAATGCCACGTTCTTTATCAACTAACTTTAAACTTTGACGTTGGTAAGCAACCTTTCCAGAAACTCGCAAATCAGCTAAATTAGAATTTGTCACACTCTGTAAATCATCCTGATTGGTTTGCGCTTGGCGTTCAATCAGGGCGACGGCTTGTTCCGTTTCTTGAACAAATTCTGTGAACTGGTTAAATAGTTCCAATCCTTGTTCCGAGTTAATTCGCAATCCCTCAGTGGGAAAATGTTTCAGGAAGTTGAGTAAGGTTAATCCCTCTTCATCCGCTGCTGCTAAAATTAATGCAGAGCGAATGGCATAAAATCCCCCTTGTCGTTGTTTGGTATCAATAATTTCTCCCAGTTGCTTCAATAGGGTTTCTCCTTGGGGAGAATATAAAAATTGCGCGATCGCGATCGCATCTAAGTCGCTACCAGTGGTTAATAATTCCCGAAATTCTGCTTTTTGTTCCTCATTCAAATACCGAGTATAAGCCCCCAATTCCCCTGTGAGTGTTCCCTCTTTGGCATAGGCTTCTAAAGCAGAAACGGAAACTGAAATTTCCAATAATCCCAGAGAAAGATAAACCTTTTGGGTTGCTTGTGCCGGAACCGCCATTAATAAGGAACTAGCGGTTCCCAACAATCCCCGTAATAACCAACGTTTCCAGAATCTCATGATCAATTATTACCCAACCGAGTGTAAAAATCTTGCGCCATTGGTTAACACTTCTCTCCGATGACAGAGGAAAAATGCTTATCCCACTACCTAAAATGCAGAATGTTGAAAGCTAATTAGTCACAATCATAATCCCTTGAGTATCCAAGCTACACAGCAACAAACCTTACGCGTTTTAATTGCTGATGATCACGAATTAACTCGCTATACCCTAAAACTGGCTCTCTCAACTCAGCAATCCATTACCCTAGTAGGGGTTGCTTGTAATGGACAAGAAGCTTTAGAAATGACAAAACAATATAAGCCTGATGTCTTAATCATGGATTTACAAATGCCTGTTATGGATGGCTTAAGTGCATCAACCTACATTAAGCAAGTGAACCCACAAGCACAAATAATTGCTTATTCCTCCTTTAATGATCCGCAAACGGAAGTAATGTCACAAACGGCTCCCATTGATGCTTTCTGTGGTAAAGACACTCCCACCCAGGAATTAATCAAGCTGATTACTCAATTAGGAGAAAACCAACAACAAGATTAGTTTTGACTCGCTTCTGGAAAGGTATTTTTAAACTCTTCAAGTAAATCATCTAATTCTTCTAAAGCTTGGTTGACATCTAAACGTAATGTTCCTAAATTAGGCTGCTCTAGTAAATCAACCAAAACTTCCCGCTTACTTTCAATCTTACGAATCCGTTCAATTAGGGTTTGCTTATCCATGGTTATGCCACTCAAAAAGATGGTCTAAGGTAAACTATAATTGCTCTATCCATTATAGTATCAAGATGTTTGGTCAAATTTCGTTAGGAAAATGGGGAATGATTATTGGTGGGGTTGTCACCGTAATCGGCTTTGTCGCTTATGGTGCTGGTAATGCTACTCTAAATTTAGCAGGTTTTTTTTATGGCATCCCCGTTTTTTTAGGTGGCTTAGCATTAAAGGCAGCAGAACTAAAACCGACGCCCTACACGAAACAACCTTCTGCTGAAATCATTCAATTACGGGAAGAAAAAGCAACCCCCACTCAAAAGCAAATTCGCAAAGATGTTACCCGCTATCGCTACGGACAACAGGTGCATCTCGAAGAATCCCTCGAACGCTTGGGATTAAGCCCAACTGACCAAGAAAGACCCACTTTACAAGGAATTCGAGAGGAAGCAATTGATCATTCCTATGCCTTAATTTTAGAATTTGAATCCTCTTTAGTACCTTGGGAACGTTGGCAGCAACAACAAGATAAAATTGAACGATTTTTTGGTCCTAATATTCGCGCTCAATTGACTCAACCGCAACCAAATTGGGTGGAACTGGCTTTAATTGCTTTAGAGAATCAGGAATAACCCCTTACTAATAAAGAAATATTAACTTTTGTTAGTAAACTTTTAAATCCTGTTTCAAATTACTCCTCATTACTAATTTTTCTACAAACAAAGCCCAACCAGCGTGGTAGGATACCAAAGGTGAGTAATAGCTAGTAGAGGAGAGAAACTTTGGTGTTAAGGGTTGCAGTCGTCGGCTCAGGACCTGCTGGTTCTTCCGCTGCGGAAATATTAGCCAAAGCAGGAATTGAAACCTATCTGTTTGAACGGAAACTGGATAATGCTAAACCCTGTGGTGGGGCAATTCCCTACTGCATGGTGAGTGAATTTGATTTGCCCGAAGAAATAGTGGATCGTCGGGTGAGAAAAATGAAGATGATCTCACCCTCGAATCAGACCGTTAATATTAGTTTAGATAGTTTAGAAAAAGAAGAGGAATATATTGGAATGTGCCGTCGGGAAGTCCTAGACGGCTTTTTAAGAGATCGGGCTGCCCAATTGGGCGCTAATTTAATTAATGGCACTGTGAATCGTCTCGAATTGCCTCAAAACAAAAATGAACCCTATACGATTCATTATGCGGATCACTCGGATGGTAATTCCGTCGGAACTGCTAAATCGCTCCAAGTGGATTTAGTGATTGGTGCAGATGGGGCAAACTCGCGAGTGGCTAAAGCCATTGAAGCTGGGGATTATAACTACGCGATCGCGTTCCAAGAACGGATGCGTATCCCAGAAGAGAAAATGAATTATTATCAAGAACTGGCGGAGATGTACGTTGGGGATGATGTGTCTCCTGACTTCTATGGTTGGGTTTTCCCGAAATATGATCACGTAGCGGTGGGAACCGGCACCATGAAGGTGAATAAATCCAAAATCAAAACGCTACAATCGGGAATTCGTGCCCGAGCAGGAGAACGCATTACTGGCGGTGACATCATTAAAGTAGAAGCCCATCCCATCCCAGAACATCCCCGTCCCGTTCGGGTGCGCGATCGCGTTGCCCTAGTCGGAGATGCAGCGGGTACAGTCACCAAATCGTCTGGGGAAGGCATTTATTTTGCAGCCAAATCCGCTCGGATGTGTGCCGAAACCATTGTCGAAACATCCAACAATGGACAGCGGGTTCCCACCGAAGAGGATCTCAATCTCTATCTCAAACGGTGGGATAAACAATATGGTATGACCTACTTGGTTTTAGATTTACTGCAACGGGTCTTTTATCGGTCTGATGCCACTCGGGAAGCCTTTGTGGAAATGTGCTCCGATAAAGATGTGCAAGATATGACCTTTGATAGCTACCTTTATAAAACGGTTACGCCAGCTAACCCCTTGTTACAAATGAAAATTACTGCAAAAACAGTGGGGAGTTTACTTCGCGGACACGCCCTTGCGCCATAACGCGCTTTTTCCCGTTAGTGCCATTCTCACAGCATCCCAAACTGGGGTGCTTTTTTTTGGCGTTGAAACCGAACCTGATAACCCTACAGTCGTGATTGGGAAACCTGTTAACCTAGAATGCGATAGTGTCTGTCACAAGAAGAAATATGATCGAAGAGCAAAAGTCGCAAGACGCAATGAATAATAATGAAACCACGCCCGACTCCTCCACCGAACAACAAGAATCCTTAGAAAATCATCAGCAGTCTCCTTCAGAAAAAAGCTCCCCTCAGGAAGCTGCCGAACCCGTCTCAGTGGAAGTTGATTCCCAAGATACGGCTCAAGAACAATCCCAGCAATCGTCACAGCAGAGTGAGTCCTCTGCTAGCACTGAACAATTAGAAGCAGAAATTGAAAATCTCAAACAAAAATTAGAACAAGAAACGCAACAGCGGGAAACTATTAGTGCCCAAGCTAAACGCCTCGCTGCTGACTTTGAGAACTTCCGCCGTCGTAGTGAAGCGCAACAGGAAGAAGTTAAAACCAATGTTAAACGGGAGATTCTCTCGGAGATTTTACCCATTGTGGATAACTTAGAACGAGCGCGATCGCAAATTAAACCCGAAACCGATGGCGAAATGAATATCCATAAAAGCTATCAAGGGGTTTATAAACAACTTGTGGAAGTGATGAAAGAGCTCGGTGTTGCCAAAATGCGCCCTGAAGGAGAACAGTTTGATCCCTATTATCATGAAGCAATGATGAGAGAGGCCACAGAGGAACACCCTGAAGGCACTGTAATTGAGGAATTAAGAGCTGGGTATTTACTAGATGACACCGTGCTTCGTCACGCCATGGTCAAAGTAGCGGCACCCCCTGAAAACACCTCCCAAGAAGGTGAAACTACTGAAGAAAATGACTCCAATAATAATGAGGAGCAACCTGCTTAAGCCCCTAACCCCTAGTGGTGAATGAAATTTTTGCCTTATCATAGGGTAAACTTCTCCATATAACGAAAAGTTTTAATGGAGCGGCAAATTACTTAGATTTCTGCTTAAGCCATGGGAAAAGTTATTGGAATTGACCTTGGAACCACCAATAGTTGTGTTGCTGTTTTAGAAGGGGGGAAGCCTGTCGTAGTCAATAATTCGGAGGGAGAACGCACTACCCCCAGCATTGTTGCCTTTACCCAAGAACAAGAACGGTTAGTGGGACAAGTGGCAAAACGACAAGCAGTGACCAACGCTGAAAATACGATTTATAGCATTAAGCGCTTTATTGGACGAGGATGGGCTGACACGGAACAAGAACGAGAACGGGTTTCCTATAAATGCGTTCCAGGGCGTGATGACACGGTGGATATTGAAAGTTGGGGCAAGCAATATACGCCCCAACAAATCTCAGCAATGATTTTGCAAAAACTGAAAGCAGATGCTGAAGATTATTTAAACGAGACCGTTAGTGAAGCGATCATTACGGTTCCCGCTTATTTTACCGATGCCCAACGACAAGCAACAAAAGATGCGGGAGCAATTGCTGGGTTAGAAGTTTTAAGAATTATTAATGAACCCACCGCTGCTTCTCTTGCCTTTGGTGTTGATAAACAAGATCAAGAACAATTTGTTTTAGTGTTTGACTTAGGAGGCGGAACGTTTGATGTCTCCATCCTTCAATTAGGCGATGGCATTTTTGAAGTTAAAGCCACGGCTGGTAATAATCATCTCGGGGGAGATGACTTTGATAATGTCATTGTGGAATGGATGCTTTCGGAATTTCAAGCGCAAGAAGGCATTGATCTCACCGAAGATAAAATGGCAATGCAACGGGTGAGAGAAGCAGCAGAACGGGCAAAAATTGAACTCTCTTCCCGAGCCAAGACGTCAATTAACTTGCCGTTTATCACCGCTTTTAGTCAACCTTCAGGAGAAACAACTCCCAAGCACCTTAAACTAGAATTAACGCGGGCTAAATTTGAAGAACTCGCTGCTGATTTAGTCCAGGAAACCATGGAACCGATTACGCAAGCGATTAATGATTCTGGCTTAAGCCGTGAACAAATTGATCGCATTTTGTTAGTGGGCGGGTCAACTCGCATTCCTGCGGTGCGTGAAGGCTTGAAAGAGTTTTTCCATGGCAAAGAGCCCGATCGCTCCATTAATCCTGATGAAGCAGTTGCTCTAGGGGCTGCCATCCAAGGTGGGATTGTGGGAGGTGATGAAAACGTCGATGATCTGATGTTACTCGATGTTACCCCCCTTTCTTTAGGCATTGAAACCCTAGGAGAAGTATTTACCACAGTCATTGAACGCAATACCACCATTCCCACCAGTAAGTCACAAGTGTTCTCCACTGCCAGTGATGGACAAACCTCAGTGGAAATTCATGTGCTACAAGGGGAACGTGCCATGGTTAAGGATAATAAAAGCCTTGGCAAATTTCTTTTGACTGGTATTCCTGCAGCCCCCCGAGGCGTTCCCCAAATTGAAGTCACCTTTGAAATTGATGTCAATGGCATCTTAAAGGTATCTGCCGAAGATAAAGGAACAGGGAAAGAACAAAGTATTGTCATCAAAGAAACCGGTAGTCTTTCCCAAGAAGAAATTGAGCGCATGCAAGCAGAAGCGCAAGAATATGCAGAACAAGATCGCAAACGCATGCAAAAAGTGGAATTGAGCAATCAAGCAGATAGCCTATTTTATAGCCATGAAACGACCCTGAAAGAGAATGAAGGATTTATCCCAGAAGAAGCGAAAGCAACCGCCCAACAGAAAAAAGAACAATTAGTGGAAGTGTTAGACGATCCAGATGCCGAAATAGATGTGATTGAAACTCGCCTCAATGAGTATCGAGAAGCTGTATTAAGCCTTGGTAAACAAGTTTATGGTCAGCAAAAAGGAGCTTCTCAAACTGAATCAACAACTTCCTCACAACAGGGTATTACACCAGCAGACGAAGCTGTCACTGACTCAACAACGTCCTCACAACAGGATATTACACCAGCAGACGACGATCTCAATGAACAAGCGGATCAGTTAGAATCAGATTCTGAAAATCAAGAACAATTACCAGAAGTAGAAACCGTTTTTGATTCCTTTGAGCAATCTCCAGCGTCTGATGTTGTTGACGAATCTGATGATGAGCTAAATTTAGAAGATACTAATGGTCAAAGTAAGCCCCCATTGGAGGAAGAAGATTTTAATCCCTTTGAAGACTTTGAAGGGGTAGATGAATCCTCCAGTGATGATGATTACGAGGCGGTAGAATAATTAACAATTGAAGCCCTCTGTCAAGACTTGCTACCCTCGATAGAGGACTAGACTGTACTTATATAAACACTCAATACGAAAACTGGTTTATGGCTGCCGATTATTACGAAATCCTGGGAGTCTCCCGCGATGCAAGCAAGGAAGAGATCAAACGTGCTTACCGACGTTTAGCACGGAAATATCACCCTGACGTTAATAAAGAAGAGGGTGCGGAAGAACGGTTTAAGGAAATTAATAAAGCCTACGAAATTCTTTCTGAACCTGAAACCCGAGCCCGCTATGATCGCTTTGGCGAAGCAGGGGTTAGTTCTGGTGCTGGCGGTGGTGCCGGTTATGAAGACTTTGCCACAGATATGGGCGGATTCGCCGATATCTTTGAAACCATCTTTAGTGGATTTGGTGGAATGGGAGGTACTGGCACCCGTCGCCGTAGTACCGGACCTGTGCGAGGAGATGATTTACGTCTCGACTTAAAAATTGGTTTTCGAGAAGCGATTTTTGGTAATGATGACAAAGAAATCCGAATTCCTCATTTAGAAAATTGTCAAACCTGTGAAGGAAGTGGAGCTAAACCTGGCAGTGGTGTCACCACTTGTCCCACTTGTTCAGGAAGTGGACAAGTTCGGCGAGCAACTCGCACCCCGTTTGGTAGTTTTGCTCAAGTTTCTGTTTGTCCCACTTGTGAAGGACAAGGGACAATGATTGAGGAAAAATGTGAAACCTGCGGTGGTGCTGGTCGTCAAAAAGAAACGAAAAAACTAAAAATTACCATTCCTGCTGGTGTCTATAATGGAGCCCGGTTACGGGTATCAGGAGAAGGAGATGCTGGTTTAAGAGGGGGTTCCCCTGGCGATTTATATATTTATTTAGCGGTTGAAGCTGATTCTGAGTTTGAACGTGAAGGACTCAATATTCGTTCTGAGATTACCATTAGCTATTTACAAGCAATTTTAGGTTGTCGTCTCAACGTGAATACAGTTGATGGTGAAGAGGAATTAAATATTCCTGCTGGTACGCAACCCAATACGGTTCTTACCTTGGAAAATAAAGGGGTTCCCAAATTAGGTAATCCAGTTAGTCGAGGGGATCATTTAATTACAGTTCGAGTGGAACTTCCAACACGCCTAACTTCGGAAGAACGAGAATTGTTAGAACAATTGGCCAAAATTAAAGGCGAAAATACGGGTAAAGGTGGCTTAGAAGGATTTTTAGGACGGGTGTTTCGCGGATGAGTCAATCAGTTTCCAAAACAACGTCACAGTCCCTTCCTGACGTCGAATTAGATTTACGAGGGACGCCTTGCCCTATTAATTTTGTCCGAACCAAGTTACGGTTAGAACAAATGGAAGAAGGGCAATTATTAGAGGTTTGGCTCGATCCAGGCGAACCCATCGAGCAAGTACCTGATAGTCTGAAAGTTGAGGGATATCCCATTGAAGCACTGGAAGATCGCAGTGAATTTTTTGCGCTGCGGGTGAGACGGACAATGAAGGAGACATAATGCAGGAACACGCTGCCCTGTTGGGAACTGTGGTAGCTGTGCAAGCCAACTTGGCTCAGGTGCAATTGGATCAGGGAGAGTTATTACTGTGTCCTTGGCGATCGCGCTTGAAGAAAATTGGTCAAACAGTGATGGTCGGTGATCGGGTAACCGTTGCCGAACCCGATTGGGAACAACAGCGGGGGGTAATTACAGAGGTATTTCCCCGAGAAACGGAACTGGATCGACCACCTGTTGCCAATGCCAATCAGTTATTGGTGGTGGTTGCCCTTGCCCAACCTGCCATTGATCCCATGCAGTTAACTCGATTTTTAGTGAAAGCAGAATCCACTGGGATTGAGGTGTGTCTATGTCTGAATAAACAGGATTTAGTCTCTTGGCAAGAAAAACAGCACTGGCAAACCCGCTTACAAAATTGGGGGTATGATCCGTTTTTCATTAGCGTCAATAATGGGGAAGGCTTAGGGAAACTTCAACAAAAGCTTAACGAGCAAATTACCATTGTTGCTGGTCCCTCTGGGGTTGGTAAATCTAGTTTAATTAACTTGTTGATTCCCCAAGCTCAATTACGAGTGGCAGAAGTTTCAGGAAAACTGCAGCGAGGGCGACATACAACCCGTCATGTGGCGTTATTTGCGATGCCCAGTGGGGGCTTACTGGCAGATACCCCAGGGTTTAATCAACCGGAATTGCATTGTGAGCCCTTGCAATTAGCCTCCTATTTTCCAGAAGCCAGAAAACGTCTGAGCCAAGGCAGTTGTCAATTTAATGATTGTTTACATCGAGATGAGCCGAATTGCATTGTACGGGGGGATTGGGAACGATATGACCATTACTTACAATTACTCGACAGCGCGATCGCGCAAACCACCCAACGGGAACAAACGAGTGATGCTGAAGATAGTGTAAAAGTCAAAATCAAAGCATCAGGAAAACGCAGCTACGAACCTCGCCTAGAACCGAAAAAATATCGTCGCAACTCTAAACGAAAACGAAATCAAGAACTCCAACAATGGTGCAAAGAAATTGAAGAATCAGAGGAGTTTCTTTAGTTCACAGTCATCAATAAGTTTCTATAGTATAATTTGTGGGCAATATCCTGTGAGAACATGGTTCATCTCTTGGGAACATTCAAGATAGGAAACACGGTTAACTTCAAATACTCGTAAAGAAATGTTACAGTCTTTATCAAGATTTATTCCCGGTCTCAATAAAAAAGGACCAGGAGTGGGATTAGAAATTACTCCCAACGAAATTAATGTTGCTAAACTAAAGCCAACGGAACGAGGATACCAATTACTTCAATATGCCTCAAAAGAAGTTCCTGATGGCATCTATACCGAGGGGAAAATTGATGAGCCACCAGCATTAGCAGATTTAATAAAAGAAACGTTTGAAGAAAATAATATTAAGGCTAAACGTGTTGCTACTGCTGTTCCCATGCGAGACGCCATTATTCGGATGTTGGACTTTCCATCACCCGAAGATGATGATGAATTGGAACAAGCAGTTAAGGAAGAAGCCCCTCTTTATTTACCTTATCCCATGGAAGAAGTGGATTTAGATTTCCAAAAATTGGGATATTTTACTGATGACGACGGCATTGAAAAAATACAAGTCTTAATGGTGGCAACGCGAAAAGAAGTCACTAATGTTTACATGGATATTTTTGGGCAAGCTGAGTTAGGCATCGATACCCTTGAAATTAACACTTTTGCTATGATTCGTACCCTTCGAGAACAACTGCGACAGTATCCTTCTCAAGAGGCTGTGGTGTTAGTGGATATTGAATTTGATAGTACCGAATTAGCCATTATTGTTGATGGCGTTCCCCAATTTAATCGCACCATTCCCATTGGCGCTTACCAACTACAAAGTGCCTTATCTCAAGCAATGAAACTTCCCCCGAATCGAAATTTTACCTTTTTGCAGGAAACAACACTGCCAGATGCTTCCGAGGAATCCCAAGAACAAACAGCTCCACTGAATCCTGGGATGGATGCTCTACAAGAGACCTTATCAGAGTTAACCGATGAAGTTCGCCGTTCCGTTGACTTTTACTTAAATCAAAGCGACGGCTTGGAGATTGTGCAAATGTTTTTAGCAGGAGGAGGGGCTGGCATTGGAAAACTAGATAGCTTTTTTGAACAACGTCTGAATATTCCCACCACCCAAGTTGATCCTGTGGAAGCTTTATCCTTAGAAACCGAGGAAGAAATTCCACTGCAACAACGTCCGGGATTAGCAACCGTTTTAGGCTTAGGGCTTAAGGAGGCATAAATTATGTATCCGCTAGATATTAACTTTCTTAAAGAGCGTCAAGAAGAACCAAAACCCCAAAGGCAAACGCAAACGGTAACGACTGAAGAAGCCACTGGTTCCCTAGAGGAAATGTTGCCGTTAATTGTTGGAGCCGCGATCGGGTTGATCCTGCCATTAGGGGTTGCAGGATATTGGTATTGGGTTAGTAATCAAACAGCTAGCAATGAAGAAAGAATTAATAATGTAAAAAGTAAGGTAGAGCAAATAGAGCAAGAT
>JAHEOB010000223.1 GCA_018610095.1 Halothece sp. MAG | reverse complement strand
GCGGAAATGGTGAGGGAAGGTTACGCTTGGCATTATCGGCGTTATAGCGGGAATTGTCCCAATCGAGGCGCGATCACGCAAGCTGCTGAAGAAAATCAGTTAACAGGGACACCGCCTTGGGAGTTTCGGAAGGGGAATTGAGGGGCGCGATCTTTCGTTTTTACGATTATGCGAAAAGTTAGTCAAAAGCAACCATCAAAACGCCCAAGCTCATAAATCATCTATTATCCTTCCTAATGCTAGTTTTGCGAAAAGTTTATTCAGGAAAACAAGTAACTCGAATAGCTGGTATATTACCAATTTGTTTTGCTGAATCGCAGAGTGAACCATTTCTGAATATTTTGGCAGAAGCAGTACCATTGGAAGATAAATTAATTGTTGCTGTCACTACTGGTTCTGGTTCTAAAAAGAAGGTTAATTTGAGAGGTAACTGATTTCCATCAATAGAAGCAGAATCTTCATGATCAACTCCATTAATTGTGGTAATCGCCCCATATGTAACGTAGTAATCAGTATTAGGAGTACCATTCCACTGAATCACCCATTCATCTTGAGTAGGAGTTTGTCGCTCATATGAGCCTATGGGAAGGGGGAAGGTTTTTGTAGCTTCTTTTGATCCAATATTTGATCCAATAATAAAGGGAATAGCAAGTGTCCCCAGAGCTAATGTAAAATACTTGAGCATTGTACTCAACCAATGATAGTGATAGATATATTATAAGCAAAAAATATGAGCTAAAAATTTATAAAACTATTGATAATTTGATCCTCATATTTCAGTAAGACGATTGAAATAGCGCGATCGCGCTCCGACAACTAACCTTGCTAGATCGCGCCCATGACAAATTAAAACTCGAAGGCTTGATCCTCCAATCGCTTAATTTCTTCCAATTCCGATTCGGAAGCATTAGCTTTAGCACCATTAATGATATTTTCAACAATCCCTTTTGTAGCAGGATGCTTAGAATGTTTTTCCATCAGCGCGATCGCGTTTTTAACCGATTCAATTGGCTCTAAAACTTCCTCCTCTTCCTCTTCACTTGGCGCGATCGCCTTCTCATCTTCTCCCCCCGTAAAAGCTGGCTTCTGACTGCGATTAGCTTCTATAGCTTGCTGTTCCTTCGCCTTAGTCTCATTCAACTCCACAGAGGCTTTTCTCGCCTCGCTCACCGGCACATCCGCTGGCAATTGCATCCAAGCCGGTGTAAAGTATCGTTGCCCCTTACTCTCCTTCTTCTTCTTATCCTCCACCTCTCTTGTTAATAACCGTTTGAACTCACGCCACATTTCAAGGGCAAGCTGTCGTTCATGCTTTAACTTGTAAATCGCGTGAGATTTAGCCGCATAATCGCTTAAATCAGGATGATATTTAAGCCGTGGCGTTGCCCACTGCACAAACTCAGGATAAATATCTCCCACCGAATAACCCGCCTCAATTAAATCCGTATCCGTGGGTTGTATCTGCCACTCCTTAAGTTCATTCACATTGATCTCTTGCTTAGGCTTATCACTCTGGCGAGTTCCCCCTTCTTGATTTGGCTGCACAGAGGCAGAATTTTTGCCCGTCTCGCTGGCTTCAGCTTCTTGTGGGGAGAGAATATCCTCTAAAAGGATTTTGCCCGTCTCAGCCCATTTTTCGTACACCTCAATGGAACTAGCACTGCCAGCGCGAAGATTATCAACACACTTTTGAGCATACGCCCAAGGATTGTAAATCTCGGTGCAGAATTGAAGCACCCTCAGTAACTCCTTGTGGAAGGCTTCTAATTGATAATCTTTTTGAATAGGCTCGGAACTTGGATCATCACCCGAATTGGAAAGATCATCAGACAAGTTGGGAGGACAATTAACACTTTCTTGTTTTTCCGTTGCTTCTTCTTCGTCGTCAAACCATGGATCCGATTCTAAATCTGAAAACGAAAAAGTGCTGTCTTGACTCTCTGTTTTATCTGTTGTTTTAAATGTATATAGATCATCGGGCAATAATGCACTTGACCATTCGTGATATCTGCCCGATGCAGTCAGCGCGGTAATTTGACGATTTAACTCCTCCTCATCAATGGCGTAAAAATTAACTTGATACCACTGGTGATTTTTCAGTTTTTGCACCAATAAAACTTTTAAGGTACGGAGTCTTTGAACCATCCGCTTAAATTGGTCGTATTTTACCCAAGGCATTTCCTTGGTTATCCATTGTTCGTAGGTGTTGTAAATCCATCGCTTGCCTTCGTGTAGAATGCCGTAGCCTTTAGATTGCCAAAATCTGAGGCGATTAAGAAAAATGGCTTCATTCACTCCGAAAGTCATGGCAATTTTGATATCGAAGACTCTCAGATTGAATTGGCTGATGACTTGGTCAGAGAGGGAAGGTTGTACACTAAGCTGATTAGTTGCTAGCATAATACTGGTGTTCTATTTTTATTGAGTTGCATCTTTTAAAATAACACCGCTGTTCCCCAGCCTCACTATGAGGCGGCAGCATTTTTACAACTAAATAATCTCAACCCGCGCTACAAGGGAAGTTGAGAATTTAAAAATGTTCGGGAAACTTAGTTACATCCCGAACCGTTTTCCTAGTTTTGCAGAAATGCTCTTAGCAATTGGGTAGGAAGCTCTCATCTCCGATGAGAGTAGCTCACATATGTCCGATTCGCCAAAAAAAAACCAGTATTCATAACCGTTACAGCAATAGGTTTACGGAAAGTGACAGAAGCGGGATAATTTGTTTGCAGTTCACATTAACTAATCTCATCACTATCCTCGGAAAGATAGAGCAAAGCGTCGCCATTGGTAGTATCCATTCTGACCCATAAAATGTAATCATTATTCATCACGATCTTGTTATTAACTTGGAAAATTAATGCAGGAAAACTATCCTGATTATCGAAATCAGTCCCCCGCATCATTAAGGTATGCTGATCAGAGGAATAATGCCAAAATTGGAGTTCGCGGATGAAATCCCAATTCCTAACTAAATCTTCCTTATTGAAAACTTCCATTTTTGTAAGAACACTCTTCTTAGATTTCCAAAGTTTGTGAATTTCTTGAATTCCTGTCTCAGTATCACTGCACCCCATTCCATTCTGACAAAAAGCAATCGCGCTTACTAAAGCGTTATAGGTTGGATCGGCTATTTTACTATGGATGGTGGCGGTATAATAAACTTTGTTCATTTTAGGCCTCTAATCATTTTCCATAAGGAATGATCATTGTTGTCGCCGATTGGCTAAAGCTTCTTCTAGTCCTGCTTTTAGACGATCAGCTCGATCAGTAGCGTGGGAGGCAGCCCCTTGTTGACGAGCTTGCTTTTGTAAAGGAGTTGTCACTGTAATTCGATCTTGCTCATACTGAGAGAGAGCTGTTTGAACTGCTGAAATTTGTTCAGGATTAACACCATCTAACAGTTGAGCTAAAGCAACTGCATCTTCAAAAGCTAATGTTGCTCCCAATCCCAAGGCAGGACGAATCGGATGGGCAGCATCTCCTAATAAAGTCACTCGTTGACCATCTCCCCATTGGGAAACTGGTTCTCGATCAAAAACTCCTGTTTCAATAATACTACTAGGATTAGTACTCCGAATGATTTTTTGAACAATAGCAGGCCACTGCTCAAAAGTTTTGACTAAAGTATCAACTACAGACTCACTTTTTTCAGGACTCGATTGCAAAGCGGTTCCAGTCCAGGCAACTTGATTGGAACCCGCATCCATAATCCAGAAATTCTTTTGATTACCAACAATCATTTGAAAACCAGCCCCTTCTTGAAAAGGGATAGTAGGGAGAATAGTTTCAATTTCATCACGAGGTATCATTCCTCGCCAAGTCATGGTACCAGTATATAAAGGGGCACCATCACCAACTGTCTTTTGTCGTACCATTGAGTGATAACCATCTGCTCCCACTACCATTTTTGCTAAACGAGGCGATTGATTTTTAAATCGCAATTTGACTGGTTCCTCGACCGAATTGTTAGTGAAATCGATCAGATGATGGTTTAGATGCAAATGCACCGAATCAGGTAACATTTTACGCAACTGAGTTTGAAGATCATACCAACCTAACCAAGTAAAACTAGTACCTGCCATTGGTGCCTCATCTGAAAATAAAATTTCCTCATTGGGTCGCATCAAAAGCACCTGTTGAGGATTAGTTCCCTGAACGTAAATTTGGTTTGCTAAATCCTGACTAATTTCTTTGACAGCAGCATATCCTCGTTCTCCCAATCCTAATGCAGCACCAATTGGTCGTAATGAAACTGCTTTTTCAAAAATCCCTACGGAAAAACCCTGCTGAGTTAGAGCATGAGCGGCACTTAAACCGCCAGGTCCTGCACCAATAATTGCAATATCCAAAATATCGGAATCATCTGCCATCATACTGCTTTTGCTAAAAGTAATTAAAGTTTCTTACAGTATTGATTTTGTCAAAATCATATAAATTCTTAGCATTATCTTTACTTGAGCGCGATGGCTTCGCCGGTTCCCATAGGGAACATCGCGTTACCTCTGATGATAAATTCACCACACTTGCCAATTTATTCTGGAATATCGTCTAAAGCATCATTAATTAACAACCGTACAATGTCAGCTTTCGTCCTTCCAGTTTTGGCTGCCAACATTGAAAGTTTGCGGTGAGTTGATTCTGGTAAATCAACAGTGAATCGTTTTGTGGCTTCTTTTGATTCGGCTTGTAGTTTATCCATTAGCTTTGATTGTTT
>JAHEOB010000222.1 GCA_018610095.1 Halothece sp. MAG | reverse complement strand
GTGTCACAAGAGTTAATCAGCGCGATCGAGCAATTTTTAGCGACTCTGCCAGAAGCAACTGCGTCCCATGAAACCACTACCGCTCAATCTTCACCAAGCAATAGCGCCCCTCAGCCAGAAACCAGCACCCCCTTTTCCATTATCAAAACTGCCTTAACAGAGGATTTAGAAGACTGTATTCAACGGGTGGAAAAACGGCTTTCTGAGCCGTCACAGCAATTACAGCCTGCTCTGGAGAGTTTTTGCGAAGAATGTACGCTCCTTGCCGAAACTCTCAGTTTAAACTGGCTACAAGATGATATTGCCCCTTTACAAAAAGCCCTTGCTGAAAATCAAGACAATCTCCCAACCCTTGCCGAAACCACTTTCAAAGCACTAAGAGACCATCGTGACGCCTATTTCAAGGAAGAATCTGAAACTGATCAGGATCAAGTCTCGGCATCTCCCCAAACCGAATCTCAGGCTGCTGATCCGGGATTAACATTAAAAATGCCCGTCTCACGGCTCGATCGTATGAGTAACACCTTTGGGGAGTTAATGATTAATTATGAACGACTCAATCTGATTAATGAGCAACTGCAACATAGCAATCGCTCCTTATATAAACACAGCTTCCAATTGTCTCCGATTAAAGAACAAGTTCAAACCTTTTATGATCAACTCGCCAATCATTTAACCGTTAAAACCTCTCCCCATGAGGAAGAATTTGATCCCCTGCAATTGGATCAATATAGTAATTTTCATCGTACCCTGCAAGATTTCCAAGAATTAATGGTGCGAGTGCAAGAAAATCGCGCTGATATTGATGTCATCGCTCGTGATTTTCAAGAAACTTTAGAAGACCTTCGTCGATTTCTCAATAGCCTTCGCACCGATATTACCAATTCCCGCCTGATTTCCTTCAAAAATTATGCCCAACGGTTTAATGTTCCCCTGCAAAACTTAAACGAACGCTATCATAAATCTGTCCAACTGGTATTAGAAGGAGAAGATACCCTTGTTGATCAAGTCATTCTAGAACAATTACAAACCCCACTCACTCATTTGTTTCGGAATGCGTTTGATCATGGCATTGAATCCAGTGAAGAAAGGGTGGCGGTTGATAAATCACCCATTGCAACGATTACTTTTAATGCTCAAATTCGAGGGAATCGGATTTTAATTGAAATTTATGATGATGGGCGAGGAATTGATTTAGAAAAGGTCTTTGCCAAAGCCCAAGAAAACGGTTTAACCCAAGCCAAAAGCGCTCAAGAACTGACCCGAGATCAAATTTTAGAATTTCTCTTTACCCCGAACTTTTCCACCGCCTCAACCATTTCCGACTTATCAGGGCGCGGTGTGGGGTTGGATGTAGTGCGCATGCAGGTGGAACGCCTCAATGGAACCGTTAGCATTGATTCCACCTTAGGGAAAGGGACAAAATTTACCCTTTCCATTCCCTTAACTCTAAGTATTTTACCCTTCTTACTGTGTCGTGTCCAGCAGCAAACCCTCGCTATTCCAGCAAGCAAAATTTTAGGGGTGGTCAGCTTAAAAGAAATGTCGGCTGATCACACTCTTGATTGGCATGATCAAATCCTGCCGGTTTATCCCTTACTGGAATTACTCCCTTATCCCGAACCCATTTCCCCCAGTTATCAAGAACCCATGGGCTTAGTTTTAAATATTGATGAAAAGCTTATTGTCGCAGGCATCGATGGCTTACAGGGAGAACGAGAATTAGTCGTGAAACCCTTTGACCGTACTATTCCTGTACCTCCTTATGTAGCTGGTTGTACGGTGTTAGGAACAGGTGAAGTGGTTCCTGTGGTTGATCCCGATTATTGGGGAGATTTATTAGCATCCTTAGAAGCGGAAACGGACTCGGAAAGCAAATCCAGACAAGCTCTTACCACAGAAAGCAGTGAACCCAGTATCATGATTATTGATGACTCCATTGCGGTGCGACGAAGTCTAGAACGGTTGTTAACCAACTCAGGTTATCAAGTCATTGCTTGTCGGGATGGCAAAGAAGCCACTGCTGTATTGGATCAACCAGGAGAAACAATTAATTTGGTGATTTGTGATATTGAGATGCCTCGTTTAGATGGATTTGGTGTGTTACAATCCATTCGATCCCATTCCCAATGGCATTATTTACCCGTGGTGATGTTAACCTCGCGAGGACAGCAGCGACATCGAGACAAAGCCTTGAGTCTTGGGGCAAATGAGTATTTCAGTAAACCGTTCCAAGCTCACCAATTATTAACCGTGGTTAACGATTACCTAACTCAAGGATCATCATGACGTTCCCCCTGATTCGCCTCGAAACTCTCTCCAAAGTTTACGGAACGGGGCAGACAGCCGTTCATGCCCTAAATGGCATTAATTTAAGCATCGAGGAGGGTCAATATTGTGCCATTATGGGAGCATCAGGGTCGGGCAAATCCACTGCCATGAATCTCATTGGCTGTTTAGATCGGCCCACGACTGGGTCTTATTATTTTGACAATCAGGATGTTTCCCGTTTCTCGGATGAAACCTTAGCCCATCTTCGCAATCGGAAACTAGGCTTTGTGTTTCAGCAGTTCCATCTCCTGCCCCATCTCACTGCCTTAGAAAATGTCATGCTACCGTTAATTTATGCCGGAGATCCCCCCGAACAACGGAAAGAGAAAGCGGTGAAGGCTCTGGAACAAATGGGATTGGGAAGCCGTCTTTGTAATCAACCCAATCAATTATCAGGGGGGCAACAACAGCGTGTTGCTATTGCCCGCGCGATCGTCAATAATCCTCGTTTATTGCTAGCCGATGAACCCACCGGAGCATTAGATTCGCGAACGGTTAAAGAAGTGTTAGATATTTTCCAACAACTTCATGACAGTGGGATTACTATTGTCATGGTGACCCATGAAGTGGAAGTAGCACGGCACAGTCAGCGCATTGTTTGGTTTCGGGATGGAGAAATCATTTATTCTCACTTAACCCCGGAGGAAATGATGGAAGTCGCAGTTTCTTAAGCCATGTCACTGAGTGATTAGGATTCCTGCTGGAATTGATGCCCCTTAAAATCCGGTAACGCTTGGGTTTCTGGATCGCGTTGTG
>JAHEOB010000221.1 GCA_018610095.1 Halothece sp. MAG | reverse complement strand
GTCATTACTGGTTTTAGTCGTCAATATGACCCCTTATAAGCCTTAACTGTCGCTGGATTGTTTTAAAACAGTCTTACTTTTGTTTTTCTTGCCCGTAAAAATCAATCCGATAATCACTAATTTCAACACCTGTTCGGGCTTCAATTTCTTGAATTAAATCCTCTGGCAATTCCACGTGAACATCTAAAATTTTCCCAGTATCAACGCAATTGACATGGCTATGGGGTTCACTAACATGACCATATAATCGGCCATCTCCTCGTTCCACACATTCAATAATGCCATTACTTGATAAGGCTTCTAAATTTTGATAGACGGAGGTATGTCCAATGTCTTGCCCTTCCTGGTTCAAGCGATCATAAATTTCTCGGGCTGAGAGATGTTGTTCACACCGCCACAATAATTCTAAAATCGACCGTCGTTGACGGCTTAATCGCATTCCCTTATTTTGACATTCCGCCAGTGCCTCTTCTAGGGATTTAACCGTTTCAGAATTGGCAAGGGAGGCTTTGAATTGGGCGGCGTTACGCTTGGTTTCGATTCTCATCATAAAGTTAAGTCACTTCTCTTTTTTCGCTACAGACAATTGCTGAATCATTTAGTAGTTGCCAAGCAGAATTCTCCTGATATTGAGAGTTCACTGCTTTTAGGCAAATCGCTTACAAACAGCGAATTGTCTAAGGCAAACTAGCCCCCAGCTTACAAAATCAATCTCTGGCTAGGGAACAGTTATCATATTGACTCCGATTATTTCATACTCATTACTACTTTAACTTAATTGTAGCGAAAAACTAAAATCGAGCGAGAAGAACTCGCCCGATTGGCAGTGATGAAATGACGTTCTAGTTGTCTAAGTCTTGGCGATTGGGATTACGTGCTGGATCGTTGGATAAAAACCCGAACACGAATAAGCCAACGAAGAAAGTGATTACTGCGTAAACAATAATTTGTAGGGTAACCATAATATCTCTTCTTAATTAACGCTTGATTGACGATATCCCATTAAATCTTACAAGGACAATTCCATCATAACTTGCTTGCAGGACATTGAGATTGCTGATCCCCTCCTGAAAACAGAAGGGGAAAATATGTTATTGAGTGGTAAAGGACTAACTGACTGACAAGGGAGTAAGGGTTAGTTGAATCGAATCCACTTACTCTCTTGTTAAATCACAAGCAATGGGGCAAGCAGCAAATTGGGCAGTTTGTTTGAGAGTTCCTTTACCATGCAGCCAACGTAACCAGCTAACTTGTTGGGGATGAATCCCTCTAAGGGTTAACGCTGCCGAGATTAGAAAAATGGCGAATACATTAATGCTAATCATACTGCCAGCAGCGACTAAAACACCACTCATGGGTAAAACTGATTGCAGCGCGATCGCTAGCAGAGACACCACCGCTGTCATAATAGCTACGACGGGAAATCCCACCACTAACAAGCAAACGGTTAAGGTGAAACACCAAATTAAAAAGCTTTTGAAAACAGCAACTAATTGGTTTTGAGTAAGGCTTTGTTGTTGCGTTAATTGCATCTTAATGACCTCCATTTTTATCAATAAGAAAAGAATAAGTATGTTTTTAGGAAGTTAAGTGATTTGATTAGCTTCACCTGATAACAATAAAGTATATCCATCGGAATTTAAAACATGAGCAAATAGAAATATAATGTTACATTTTGTCGGTTCTTTAAGTATTTCTTCTCAGTTAATTATCGGAAGCAAGGGGCTTATTCTTAATAAAGATTAATCTAAAAACTTGAAAAAAGGAGAGCTATGCCAAAAAAGTTTGAATTAGACAATTTAAACTTGATCCCAATCGGGCTAAATAATATTTACAAAACTTAATTAGAAAATCGATTTTTTAAGATTAATCCCACAATTGCCAATAATGAGATGGCTTCTTCAATTGCGCTAAGCTGATTTAAAAACCTCCCAAGATGATCGGTTTATGGCTTTTGCGTCAGTAATTCGGACGATCGCGCGATCGCGCTTAACTCAAGAACTGTTACAAACGCTGCAACAAAAGCAACTGCTGAAATTAACGGGCGTTCCTAGGCTACCGAAAGGATTAATTGCGTCTGCGTTTGCCCAACAGGGGCTGTCTCAGCAGAGTCATCATTTATTTGTGGTTTGCGCCACTTTAGAAGAGGCAGGGCGATGGGCAACCCAATTGCAAAGTATGAATTGGGAAACGGTTCAGTTTTATCCTAGTTCGGAAGCGACGCCCTATGAACCGTTTGACCCGGAATCGGAGATGATTTGGGGACAACTGCAAGTGTTATTAAATCTAACGCAGCAGCCCACCAAACCCACTGCTATTGTTGCAACCGAGCGATCGCTGCAACCGCATCTTCCTCCTGCCAATGTCTTTGCTGAAACGTGTTTTTCTCTTAAAAAAGGGATGATTCTTGATAGCAAAAGCCTTGATCATCAGTTAACCGAGTTGGGTTACGAACGAGTGTCTTTAGTGGAAACAGAAGGACAATGGGCAAGACGAGGAGATATCGTCGATATTTTCCCAGTCGCTTCTGAGGTTCCGGTGCGTTTAGAGTGGTTTGGGGATGAACTGGAACAACTGCGAGAGTTTGATCCCGTGAGTCAACGTTCTTTAGATCAGATAGAAGCGATGACGTTAACGCCGACTCGTTTTTCCCCTCTCATTGCCAAAGGAATTATTGAACAGGGCAATTTAGATCGCTTCAATTCTTATTTATCTGCTGATCAACAAACGGATTTGCGTGAACCTCCTTACCCGGAAGGGATGCAACGCTTTTTAGGATTGGCGTATCCGGAACCGGCATCGTTATTGGATTATTTGCCTGACAATACCCTGGTTGTGATTGATGAACCAGAACAATGTCATGCCCACAGCGATCGCTGGTTAAACCATACCGAAGATCAGTATCAAGAATCCCATCATCAATTACCGCGTCTTCACACTGACTTAACCACTTGTCTGCAAAAAGCAGAATCTTTCTATCGTCTCCACGTTTCGGAACTTTATGAAGAAAACGACAAGGAAGGCGTCAATCTCGCTAGCCGTCCGGTTCCTGTGACCCCTCATCAATTTGCCAAAATTGCTGAAATTATCCGAGGGCAACGGGAAATTTATAGTGGGATGACGCTGCAAAATTACGATACTTGGATTATTTCTGCCCAGCCTTCGCGATCGGTTTCCCTGTTACAAGAACATGATTGCCCTGCCCAATTTGTTCCTAATCCCCATGACTATCCTGCCATTGAGAAACTCCATCGGGAAAACACGGCTGTTGCGGTTAAATATTCTGGATTAGGAGAATTAGAAGGGTTTATTCTCCCCACCTTCCGGATTGCGGTTGTCACTGACAGAGAATTTTTTGGACAGCATGTTTTAGCCACACCCAGCTATATTCGCAAACGGCGACGGGCTAGTTCCAAACAAGTTGATCTCAATAAACTTCATCCTGGTGATTATGTGGTGCATCGAGACCATGGGGTAGGGAAATTCCTGAAACTAGAAAGTTGGGAAACCCGGGAATATTTGGTGGTTCAATATGCTGATGGCTTATTGCGCGTTCCCGCCGATAGTTTAGAAGCCCTTTCTCGTTATCGCCACTTGGGAGAAGGAAAACCCCAACTTAATAAAATGTCGGGGAAAGGGTGGCAGAATACTAAAAATAGAGTTGAGAAAGCTGTTAAGAAGGTTGCGGTTGATCTGTTAGATCTCTATGCCAAGCGATCGCAGCAATCTGGCTATGCTTATCCCGAAGATACAGAATGGCAAGAAGAATTAGAAGATTCCTTTCCCTATCAAGAAACCCCGGATCAATTAAAAGCGGTGCAGGAAGTTAAACGAGACTTAGAAAGTGATCACCCCATGGATCGTCTCATCTGTGGGGATGTCGGGTTTGGGAAAACC
>JAHEOB010000220.1 GCA_018610095.1 Halothece sp. MAG | reverse complement strand
GTTGGAAAATCGTTGTCACATCCTCTCCTAAAAAGGCAGCGATCGCGCCAAGTAATGTCACCACGACTGATGAAATGCGTCCCATCCAGACTAACTCTTGTTGATTAGCATGGGGTCGTATAAAACGCTGATATAAATCATTAGTGAGATAAGAAGCCCCCCAATTAATGGAGGTGGAAACGGTACTCATAAATGCAGCAACAAGGGAGGCTGCCACTAATCCCAATAACCCTGAAGGCAAAAACTCCAGCATTAAGCGCGGATAGCCTAACTCAGGATCATCTAAATTGGGATAAATCACCAACGCTACTAAAGCGACGACCACCCAGGGCCAAGTGCGAACCAGATAATGGAGAATATTAAATAACCAAACCGCTTTTTCCGCTTCTCGTTCATTCTTAACGGCTACCAATCGTTGAATAAATTCCCCGCCACCATCACTGCGACGAAAAGACCACCACTGCACAAATAAATAAGCCGAGAACATGGTCAAACTAATCCCTGCGGTATCACTCCAACTTAGATTAAAAGTATTCCAACTGATATCAGCTTTAATGGGAATTAATAATAAAATATCCTCATTGGTTTCCTCTTTGACCATTGGCATTAATTCATGGATTCCACCGACATGATTAACCGCAATAATTGCTACTACAAAAGCGCCAAATAGCCCTAAGAAGAATTGGAGAAAGTCCGTGGCAACAACGCCCCATAAGCCCGATAATCCTGAGTAAAGCAAAACGAATAAACTAACCCCAATCACACTCAATAAGCGTTCTTGCTGTCCCGGTTGAAATCCTAAACTTTCCCATAACTGCAGTGCTTCCACTACTTTGACCATTGCTAACATGGCATAACCAATACCAATGCAATTAATGGGAACCGCAAACAAAAATGCTTTGACTCCTCGTAAAATAGCAGCCATCCGTCCGCCGTAACGTAATTCAATTAATTCCGCATCAGTAACGACTTCGGAACGTCGCCACAAACGGGCAAAAATATAGATCAGAATGAGGTGAGCAATCCCAAAACTCCACCATTCCCAATTGCCAGCAATGCCTCGTTCTCCAACCACTCCTGCAATATAGAGGGGAGTATCAATGGAAAACGTTGTGGCAGCCATACTGGTTCCAGCTAACCACCAAGGTAAGGAACGCCCTGAGACAAAAAAATCAACTAAACTACGAGATCCTCGTTTGGAAAGAATCCCTCCCACAACTAAGGCAAAAATCAAATAAAGTAGAATAATAATCCAGTCAAGCGTTTGCATAAAAAAATAGGGCTAATAACAGCTTTAAATGAAATCAATTACAACAATTTCGTGATATCAAAATTTTCACAAATGCCACTGATCAATCTTAGAGTTTAAATCAGTATTGGCTTTGCTTCGTTGCTTATCCTTAAGTGTCTTACCATAGAAAAAGTAGAAGTGATCAATTGCTATTCCAATTGCGTCAAAATTTTATCATCCTCTCAGTTGGGGATAATCTTTAATCACTACTTGGAACTGCAATGAATCTTGAAAGTCGTAGCTTGTAAAAAGGATACATCGTAACTATGGGACTATTTGATCGGATTAGCCGAGTTGTCCGCTCCAACATTAACGACTTAGTCAACAAAGCCGAAGATCCTGAAAAAGTATTGGAGCAGTCAATTAATGATATGAACGAAGACTTGGTGCAATTGCGCCAAGCCGTTTCTAAAGCGGTGGCTGCGGAACGTCGTAGTCGGAAACAATACGAAGAACAACAAGCAGAAGCCAATAAATGGCAACAAAAAGCCCAGCTTGCCCTCAGTAAAGGTGAAGAAGACTTAGCTCGGCAAGCCCTACAACGGAAAAAAGCGGCGGCTGATTCAGCTGCTTCCCTCAAGCCCCAAGTTGATAAACAAAAACAACAAGTTGATACCCTGAAAAAATCTCTGACGGCCTTAGAGAGCAAAATTTCTGAGGCTAAAACCAAAAAAGATATGCTTGGGGCTCGCATGAAAGCTGCGAAAGCCAATGAGCAAGTGCAAGAGCAAATGGGCAACTTAAATACCGATAGTGCCATGAGCGCTTTTGAGCGCATGGAAGAAAAAGTGATGGAAAAAGAGGCTTCTAGTGAAGCAGCAGCGGAATTAGCTGGTGAATCAGGAGGCATTGAAGATCAATTTGCTAAACTTGAAGCTGAAAGTGATGTCGATGACGAACTAGCTGCCATGAAAGCCCAAATTTCAGGTTCGTCGCCGAATCAAGAAGCCCTGCCTGAAAGTGATCAGGAGACTGTCACTTCCAGTGAATCCACTAGCTCCACTCAAGAACCTGCGAGCACTCCAGAACCTGCTACCACTCAATCCAGTCAATCCAGTAGCAGCAGTCAAAGCCAACAAGAACCCGTTAGTGACAGTGAAATGGATGCCGAGTTAGAACAACTTCGTAAACAATTAGATAGCTAATCATTATTAGTCACAAACAATTAGTTTAACCTAAATGGATAAACTTCCAAAAGAGGGGGTGGAGTTGCTCACCCCTCCTTTTAAATCAAGATTTGATTTCACCAAGGTGCCCTTAGGAAAGAAAAACTGAACCAACCATTCAGCAGTCTATTTAAGCGATGAAATTTGCTCAACGTCTGAACCCGCTTCGTAAAAACGTTTTTGCTGAGATGGATTCGGCAAAAGCAAGAGCAAAAACAGCAGGAAAGGAAATTATTGATCTTTCATTAGGTTCATCCGATCTCCCTGCCAGTGATCATGTTTTAGAGGCAATTCAAACTTCTTTATTTGATCCTAGTACCCATGGCTATGCCCTTTTTCATAGTACCCGCGCTTTTCGAGAAGCGGTGGCGAGTTGGTATGAAAATAAATATGGGCTAGCACTTGATCCCGAAAGCGAAGTGCTTCCCCTCATTGGGTGTCAGGAAGGAACAGCCCATTTACCCCTTGCCCTACTTGATCCAGGAGATATTGGATTATTACAAGATCCCAGTTATCCCTCTCATTCCGGTGGCATTTATTTAGCTGGGGGTGAAATCTATTGGTTACCCACCCTTGCGGAAAATAATTTTTTACCGGTGTTATCCGATATTCCCCCACAGATACGAGAACAAGCCAAAATGATGGTACTCAGTTACCCTCATAATCCCACCACTGGGCTTGCCCCACTCTCGTTTTTTGAACAGGCAGTTCAATTTTGCAAAGAAAACGCGATCGCGCTGGTGCATGATTTTCCTTATGGAGATATGGTCTTTTCAGAATCTCCCCGCGCTCCCTCCATTTTAGAAGCGGATCGTGATAAAGAAATTTCCATTGAGTTTTTTACGTTTTCCAAATCTTATAATATGGGCGGTTTTCGCGTTGCCTTTGCTGTTGGAAATCCGGATTTAATTTTAGCCTTGCGACAAGTTAAATCGGTCATTGACTTTAACCAATATCAAGGGATTCTCAATGGCGCGATCGCTGCTTTACAAGGGCCGCAAGAAAGTATCCAAAAAACCGTGGATACCTTTGAACATCGCCGTAATGTCTTTGTTAATGCCCTTAATCGTATTGGTTGGAACGTTCCCACCCCTGCTGCCACCATGTATATTTGGGCGAAGCTACCGGAACAGTGGCAAAGCAATTCCATGGATTTTTGCACTCAGTTGGTGGAAAGCACTGGCGTTGCCCTTGCCCCCGGTTCTGGGTTTGGTAAGTCAGGAGAAGGCTATGTTCGCATGGCATTAGTGCGAGATGCCGAAAAACTAGAGGAAGCAGCGGAAAAAATTGATCAGTTTATCCATCACAAGTAATTGATAGCGCGATCGCGCAACAGCAGAAATGTCTGCCAAACTAGCTTGCTTGGCAGACTGAAGGAATGGCTTAACTTGATTAATTAAGCAGTGGCTTCAATGGCGTAGTTAAGGCAATCTCTAAGGTTAATTACGCTGTTATCATCAGAGATTCTGGTGACATAGCCAAAGGCATCCGTACCAGCGACTTTGCCTTCAAAATTAACTTGTTGTCGATTACCTGGAACAATTTCCTTGGTAATTCGACCTTTAATGGGGACACCAACGATAAATGTCCCTTCTAAAACAGGTTGTTCTTCTACACTATTGCGTTTTTGATAAATCATAAGATTAAATAAATGATACTTCAATCTGTTGTCTTATAACGGTTTGCTGATTCCTTATTTAACCAAACTGTGGCAGTTCTCGACAATATCTTATTCACCTAATGATTGTATTTCTTTAAGTTTTATTACGATTCAATTCCTTTAAATATTTTAAACAAGACTACCACCAAATAAAATCAATTTGAAGAAGCCTTGCATATAATTACTCATTCCTGCCCAATTATTTCCTTTTCCAAAGTGGGCTTTCGCTCGGTAAAAATAAGGTTGAGGATTATTAGAATCAATACATATAGCTTTATTATAGCAATTATTATAGTCATGAGGTACACATCTAACCAACAGGAAATTCATTAGCAGGGCTTTTTCAACCAATTCTTTTGTACTTCACCAGACTGGGAACTGCTATATAATGAACAATTGCTTTTTGATAATTTCCTTGATTTAAATTCGTTTCACCTTTGTCAAGGTAATTATCTATATCTTTATCTCCACTAATATGACATTTATCTTGTTGATTAGCTAATGATCCCCTATCTTTGTTAGATTCAATATAATTGTTCCCTATTAGGAATCCGACTCCAATGACAAGAAAGAGAATTGGTTTAATGACAGGTTGTAATCTCATACTATAACGATATTAACGCCCTTATTTTATAAAACGCGGTTAAGTAAATTTTTTTTCGTCACGTTCCTTTTACTTCACATAATACAAGAGCAAACCAATCTTGTGGATCAGTCCAAGTTTTTAAAACATTTAATCCTTGTTGGGCAAGTTCCTGTTCCATTTGCCCAAGATCAAATTTACGGGAAATTTCCGTGCAAATGGGTTCTCCTTCCTCAAATTCAACGGTTAAATTAAGGTCTTTTAATTGCACAGTTTGTGGTTTGGTGGAACACAAATAGGTTTCAATTTGTCCCTGTTGTGAATTGTAAAATGTCCAATGCTGGAAGTTGTTGCGGTTAAAGTTGCCGTTAAATCGACGATTGAGATGATCGAGTAAATTATAATTAAATTCAGCCGTCACGCCTTGGCTATCATTATAGGCAGGTTCTAAAATATCTTTGGATTTTTGTAAGTCTAATCCTAATAAAAAATAATCCCCAATATTAAGAGAAGCCGTAATTTGTTGGAATAGTTCTTGACATTGTTTTGGGGGAAAATTGCCTAAAGAACTCCCTAAAAAAAAGACCATTCGTTTAGATAGTGGTGATGATGGCAGATGTTGCAAGGCTTGTTCATACGTGCCCACTAAACCATGAATTTCTAATGCAGGATAGTCTGCTAATAGTTGTTTGGCACTGGCTTCTAACATCCCGGCACTGACATCGATAGGAATATAGCGTAACCGAGAAGCAATACCAAAATAGGCATCAAATAATAGTCGAGTTTTCGTCGAACTGCCACTACCCAGTTCAATTAGTTCACAGTTGCCAGTGGTTTGCGCGATCGCGCTACCATAATCTTTTAAAATCTCGGCTTCGGTACGAGTGGGATAATATTCCGGTAATTCACAAATCTGTTCAAATAACTCCGAACCGCGATCGTCGTATAAATAATAAGAGGGAATGCTTTTGGGTTTTTGGGTTAATCCTGCAATTACATCGGAACCATCATTAGTGGATGCTGTTACACTCGCATCGCTGACATTTTCAATTGTTAATCGGTCTGAGTCTGGAAATGGCTTAAGATTCATAATTGGGAGAAAAAGCAGCTCTAGCTACGCCAATTGTCGTCAAATTCAGTCTTTGTTCATTTTAATCCCAAAGCAGCAACTGCAAGACAACCCCAACCGATCAGAAATGCAACCCCACCGAGGGGGGTAATTGCCCCTAACCATTTGAAGCCTGTTAAGCTGAGAGCATACAAACTCCCTGAGAAAATTGCAATCCCCATAATAAAGGCAGAACCTGCAGCAGTGACAAGTGTCTGTGATATCTCAGTCTGAGTTAATAGTAATGCCACCATTAATAGGGCCAGGGAGTGATACATTTCGTATCTCACCGCCGTTTCAAAAATTTTGATCGCGCTTTCACTAAGTTGATTTTTAAGGGCATGACTGGCAAATGCCCCTCCTGCTACTGAAATTCCTGCTAAAATAGCCGCGATCGCGATAAAAAACCGAGTCATCATTAGTGCTAGTAAGTGAACAACAACAGAAATTATAAGGTTAAGGAATGGGCATCCGTTTCAATTAATTGTGCCAACGCTTATAAGAATGCTGCTGCGTGAGCTCCATAAATAATACGGTGATCGCAGGTAATATTGACATTCATTTGACGACGCACGCCAAACATTCCCTCATCCGTTGCCACCATTTGAGGGCGCGATGCCCCAATCGCGAGAATGCTACCTTGTCCAGGGGGTAAAATGGCATCAAACCAATCGACGCCAAACATTCCCAAATTGGAGATCGTAAACGTACCACTGTTATATTCTTCTGGTTGTAGTTGCTTATTGCGCGATCGCTTGACTAAATCCTTCCAGTTGCGGGAGAGAGTATAAATATCTTGTTCCCCAGCATTTTGCAGGACAGGGGTAATTAATCCCCCATCTTCCAATGCCACCGCAACCGCAATATTAATTGTGCCATGATACTGAATCCCTTGGTCAGTGTAACTGGCATTCAAAATGGGGTGTTTTTGTAGCGTCATGGCTACTGCTTTAGCAAGTAACGCTGTCATGGTCACCCCTTTTGGCTTCACCTGTTTATAGAGCTTGTCTAATTCATCGGTGGTAATGGTATAGCCCACATGGAACGTCGGAACTTGTACCGTGGCTGTCATGTTGCGCACCACGGAAGTTTGTAAGGTATTAAAGGGAACCAC
>JAHEOB010000219.1 GCA_018610095.1 Halothece sp. MAG | reverse complement strand
TTAACCTTCCACTTTTAACTGTTCCACTAATTTTTCTAATTCTTCCCGACTTGCTTGATAAACCTGACCGCAGAAGTGACAAGTGGCTTCTGCCCCGTCATCTTTTTCAATCATATCTTCTAGTTCTGTAACGCCTAATAATTTCAAAGCATTCATCATGCGCTCAAAAGTACAGCCACAATAAAAACGGAGCATTTGTACGTCTGGAAAAATCTGTAGCCCCATATCTCCCAAGATTTCTTCAAAAATTTCTGATAATGTTTTCCCTTGTCTCATGAGGGGCGTAAATCCTGATAACTGACCCACTCTAGAGTCCAGAAGACGGACTAATTGTTCATCATGGGAGGCTTGAGGGAGCACTTGTAATAAAATTCCACCTGATGCAGTGACTCCTTCTGGCCCCACAAATACTCCTACCAATAAAGCGGAAGGGGTCTGTTCGGAGTTACTCAAATAATGGGCGACATCCTCCCCAATTTCTCCTGATACCAATTTGACGGTACTGGAATAGGGATAACCATAACCGACATCTCGCACGACATACAGATAACCATCCCGCCCAATTGCACCGCCAACATCTAATTTCCCCTGTTCATTTGGGGGTAACTCAATAGAGGGATTATCCACATAGCCTCGCACTGTTCCATCAACCCCTGCATCCACTAATAAGCCCCGCATGGGACCATTTCCTTTAATACGAAGATTAACCCGAGACTCTTGTTGCTTCATATTCGATGCCAACAATAAGCCAGATGACATAGCTCGCCCTAACGCTGCGGTGGCGACATAAGATAAATGGTGTCGTTGTCGTGCATCTTCGGTTAACTGCGTCGAAATCACGCCAACAGCACGAATTCCGCCATCGGCTGCGGTGGCTCGAATTAACTGATCCGCCATGAAACCCCTGACATTTCTTTACATTCGCTACTTTTTCTATGATATATGGTTGCGCTAGATTTCCAATTGGCGCGATCGCGCTTGATTGATTGCAATCGCTCAAAAGGGGTGAATAGGAAACCGTGATTTGCTAGATCGCTTCCAAATCTCCCAATTGTCGTTTTGCTTCATACAAGCTAATTGCAACACTAACCGACAAATTGAGACTGCGAACCTTGGGATTAATAATGGGAATCCGCAATACGGTATCTGCGATTGCCATTATTTCAGGGGGTAATCCCGTGGCTTCTGGGCCAAATAAGAGCCAGTCTTGTTGTTGAAACGGATAGCTAAGATAGGAGCGAGTCCCTTTGGCACTAAAGGCGACTAAACGCCCTCCTTGCTGTTGTTGAACCGTTCTGAAAGTTTCCCAGTCAGGATGTTGGTGTAACTCGACATAGGGCCAATAATCCAGTCCCGCGCGTTTAACAGCGCGATCGCTGATCTCAAAGCCTAATTCGCCGACAAGATGTAAGGGGGTTTCATTCGCTGCACAGGTGCGAGCAATATTTCCGGTATTGGGTGGAATTTCTGGTTGATATAAAACGACTTGTACCATCCTCTATTGATTGGTGAACTTCCTGGGAAATCTTATGATTCCATCAAAATAAAAGAGTGAACTAGCTATCATTATTGATGTTAGGTTTTAACCGTTGAAGCCTTTGATGGATAATAAATGTGGGAGCAATTGTATCCCTAGCAGATGATTTCATAAACCGTAAGAGGCTAAGTAATGTTGGGACGTAAACTGCGCGATCGCTACTATATCTTTAATGAACTAGGAGTGGGAGGCTTTGGTCAAACATTTCTTGCTAAAGATTGTGATTTTCCGGGGCAACCTTGGTGTGTGGTTAAACAGTTTAAACCACAAGTAACAGAACATTGGATGCTGGAAACGGCCCGGAGACTCTTTGATTTAGAAGCCTCTGTGTTAGCCCATATTGGCAATCATCCTCAAATTCCAGAATTGAAAGCCCATTTTGAAGAAAATGAGCAGTTTTATTTAGTCCAAGAATTTATTGAAGGCACGTTATTATCGAAAGAATTTGAAAGTAAACGGTGGGATCAATGGTGCGCGATCGCGTTTTTAGAAGATATTTTAGGAGTTATACAATTTATTCATGAAAATGAAGTAATTCATCGAGATTTAAAACCAGAAAATCTGATTCGACGACAAAATGATCAACGACTGGTTTTAATTGATTTTGGTTCTGTCAAAAAAATTACGACGCTTAAGAACGAGGAATCTGAAGCATCTAACTTTACCGTTGCCATTGGAACGCCTTCTTATATGCCTCTGGAACAACAAGGCGGCAAACCTTGTTTTAGTAGTGATATTTATGCCCTTGGAAAAATTACCATTCAAGGATTAACAGGGCTTGATCCCAACCAATTAGAAGATGATGAAAATACTGGGGAGTTATCATGGCAACATTTGGCGGATGTTGATGATTATTTTGCCCAAGTGTTAGATCGCATGGTGAGATGGAATCCGCGCGATCGCTATCAAACAGTACAAGAAGTCATTCATGAGTTACAACACTATTTCCATGAAATGCCTTCATATCCGCAACATTTAGTGGTTAATCAAGCACCTACCTCGGAGGTAACCCTAGAAACCGTTGTTAGTAACTTGAAACAGCATCCAGAAATCAGTCGCATCAAAAAATTATTATTCTGTGCTTGCAAACAATATTGGGAAAATAGCATTGAAGTTTTACAACAGCATCCCACGCAATGGCTTTTGCAAGAATTATACCAACAAGCAGATAATCTTGACGCGATCGAGCAACAACTCAATCAAATTGTTAGCACTTTAAGCAAACCAGAAAAATACCAAGAACTGGCTAATTTTGTGGTTGAGCAGGTGAAACCGCTTTATGACAATAATGCTGCGTTAGAAGTAAGTAAGAATAACAATATTCCTTCCAAAATGACGGCAGTTGATGGGAATAAAGAAACGCAGCAATACTTAGTCAGTGAAAATGGAGATGGTGAACCAAACGCTTTAGAAAAGCCAGCAACGCCTCAAACCATTAATTTATTTGATTTAAGGTATGAAGTGATTCGTTACACGACGCCGCTTCGTATTAAAATCTTATTATTTTCCATGCTCTACTATAAAATCGGATTTGGCGAACAAGATTGGTCTATGCTGAAAAGTTATCACTTGGACGATTTACTGCAACAAGTCATCGAAATGTTCTCCACGTTAACGGAATTAGAAACCCGCCTCTATGCCATTGCTAAAGGGTTTGATCAACAGCAAGGATTAACGCAAACGGTGGGAGCGATTGTCCAATCTCTCCGTCCCTTTTATGAGCAGGGCCCGCCAAAAGTCAGCTAACTTGCTATCTCTGGGAATGAGACTTAACGCCTCGAAGCATTCGCAAAACTAACAAAAACTGTTGAATCCTTGAGGTAATCAGCAACCAAGTAAGACAACCCACATTTTCTCGCCAACAGGATATGTCACAATTGTTAACGGTATTTCCACTCAGTCTCCCTTAAGACAGTGGAAACCTCCTAACGTTAGGGATTAACAAGGATATAATCACCAGACAAGTGGGCTTAAATTTATATGGAACAGTTATATCAATATGCGTGGCTAATTCCTGTCCTACCGTTAGTCGGCGCAATGATCGTGGGATTGGGATTAATTTCATTTAATCAAGTTACCAGTGGTTTACGTCAAGCAGTGGCAATTTTTATTGTGTCTCTGACAGGCGCAACCATGGTTCTCTCCTTTGCGCTGCTGTGGAGTCAAATCAATGGACATGAAATTTTTATTCAGACATTTGAATGGGCAGCAGCAGGGGATTTTAGCCTCAGTATGGGCTATACCATCGACCATTTAACCACGGTAATGTTAACCATTGTCACCACCGTGGCGTTTTTGGTGATGGTCTATACGGATGGCTACATGGAACATGATCCCGGCTATGTTCGTTTCTATGCTTATTTAAGTTTATTTGCTTCTTCCATGTTGGGATTAGTGGTTAGTCCCAACTTGGTACAGGTTTACATTTTCTGGGAATTAGTGGGGATGTGTTCCTATTTGCTGGTTGGGTTTTGGTATGATCGCCCAGCAGCAGCGGATGCCTGCCAAAAAGCCTTTGTGGTCAACCGCGTCGGTGATTTTGGCTTCCTACTGGGAATGTTAGGCCTGTACTGGGCAACAGGCACGTTTGAATTTACAGAAATGGGCGTGCAATTAGAAACCGTCGTCCAGTCAGGGATTATTGGCAGTAGTTTGGCAGCCCTTTTTGGGATATTGGTCTTTATGGGGCCGGTGGCAAAATCAGCGCAATTCCCCCTCCATGTTTGGTTACCTGATGCCATGGAAGGTCCCACCCCGATTTCTGCGTTAATTCACGCTGCCACGATGGTTGCTGCAGGGGTATTTCTCATTGCACGGATGTATCCGGTGTTTGAAACGGTCCCCTCTGTAATGACCATTATTGCTTGGACGGGAGCATTTACCGCCTTTTTGGGGGCAACGATCGCGCTGACCCAAAATGATATTAAAAAGGGACTAGCCTACTCTACCATTTCCCAATTGGGTTACATGGTGCTTGCCATGGGCGTTGGTGGTTATACCGCAGGGTTATTCCACCTGATGACCCATGCCTTTTTTAAGGCGATGTTATTCCTGTGTTCGGGATCAGTGATTCATGGTATGGAAGAAGTGGTAGGTCACAATCCAGCCTTGGCACAGGATATGCGCTTGATGGGTGGTTTACGAAAATATATGCCCATTACCTCCTATACTTTTCTTGTGGGAACATTAGCCATTTGTGGCATTCCTCCCTTTGCAGGGTTTTGGTCAAAGGATGAAATTTTAAGTGAGGCGTTTCATGTCAATCCTGCCCTGTGGTTCATTGGTTGGTTAACGGCAGGATTAACGGCTTTTTATATGTTCCGCATGTATTTCATGACCTTTGAAGGGCAATTTCGCGGGAATGATGAGTCAATGCTTGCCTCGTTGCAACCGAAGTTTGGGCCAGGGGCAATGGATACTCGCGAACTGGAATCGGAACACCAAGCCGATCCCCATCACCATAGTGAAACCCCTCATGAATCCCCGTTAAGTATGACCTTGCCTTTGATCCTTCTTGCCATCCCTTCCTTTGCCATTGGTTGGATAGGAAGACCTTGGGAAAATTGGTTTGAGGAATTTGTCTATCCTCCCGGTGGTGAAGAAATGATGGAGGCTGCTTTTGAATGGTCAGAATTTCTAATTATGGCGGGGAATTCAGTGGGCATTGCTTTAATTGGTCTTACCGTTGCTTCCTTAATGTATGCCCGTAAAAGCATTGATCCCAGCGCGATCGCGCAGCAATTGTCTTCCCTGTACCGCTTTTCCTTAAATAAATGGTACTTTGACGAGATTTATCACCGCGTTTTTGTCATTGGTAGTCGTCGTCTGGCACGGCAAGTCTTAGAAATGGATTATCGCGTCGTTGATGGCGCAGTGAATCTAACGGGATTAATTGCCATTATCAGTGGCGAAGGCTTGAAATATATTGAAACCGGTCGTGCCCAATTTTATGCCTTAATTGTATTTGGGGCAGTGTTAGGATTTGTGATCGTCTTTAGCATTGTTTAGTTAATGAAAACGACATGATAGTAGCAGTCAAAACACTATGACAAATTTTCCTTGGTTAACAACGGTTATCCTGTTTCCCTTAATCGCTTCTTTGGCGATTCCCTTCATTCCAGATAAAGATGGGAAGCAAGTACGCTGGTATGCCCTCGTCATTGCTTTAATTGACTTTGCCCTTATTGTTGCTGGGTTCTATTTCGAGTACGATGTTTCTAATGCCAACTTGCAACTGGTAGAAACGTATCATTGGATTCCGGAACTGGGTTTGAATTGGTCAGTGGGGGCAGATGGCATTTCCATGCCCCTGATTCTCCTGACAGGGTTTATCACCACCCTCGCAATCTTAGCGGCTTGGCCGGTTAGTCTAAAACCGAAACTATTTTACTTCCTGATGCTTGCTATGTACGGCGGACAAATTGCGGTGTTTGCCGTACAGGATATGCTGTTATTCTTCCTGGTTTGGGAGTTAGAGTTAATCCCGGTTTATTTATTGCTATCGATTTGGGGGGGTAAAAAGCGACTTTATGCTGCCACCAAATTCATTCTTTATACGGCAGGGGGTTCGCTATTTATCCTGGTGGCGGGATTAACCATGGCTTTTTATGGGGATACTGTCACCTTTGAGATGCAGGCCTTAGCCGAGAAAGATATTCCCCTAAACTTCCAATTATGGCTTTATGGGGCTTTCTTTATTGCTTATGCAGTGAAGTTACCGATTTTTCCCCTCCATACTTGGCTACCAGACGCTCATGGTGAGGCAACTGCCCCGGTGCATATGTTACTGGCAGGAATTTTGTTAAAAATGGGGGGCTATGCCTTAATTCGTATGAATGCTGGGATGTTACCCGATGCCCATGCTTACTTTGCTCCTGCACTGGTAATTTTAGGGGTAGTCAATATTATTTATGCTGCCCTCACCTCATTTGCCCAACGT
>JAHEOB010000218.1 GCA_018610095.1 Halothece sp. MAG | reverse complement strand
GATCGACTTGACAGACGATTTCCTTTCCCCCAGCGTCCCTGGGTACTAACTTTCTCAAAAAATAATTTGTCTTGTTTGCTCACCTTACAGCAGTTTAAGCTAGACTTTAGAGCAAAACGTTGTGCAAATCATGCTTCCCATAATAGCGCAATTTACAGGGATTGGCTACCCCGCCAATGCGCCTTATCTCCCAGCGCTGATTTTTCAAATACAGCGTGGGACTTACGGCGCTTTAGTTAAAACGGTTTCATTACCGTCACGACACACGTTTGAGGAGACAAATACGTCTTCGCCAGCCGTTGCAAATCTTCAGGTTGTAATTGTTGAACCCAGCTGGGATAGTGTAGCGATAACTCGGGCTGAGCAAGGATACTATAATAACCGTATAACCCTGCTAGTTGCCCTGGGGTTTCCGTGGAAAAGGCATAATCATTACACAGCAATCGTTTAGCCCGATTTAATTCTTTTTCGCTGACAAGTTGGGTTTGTAATTGTTCAACGCGATCGCGCACCATCTCTTGTACTTGCTGTAACTGTTGGGGCGCTAACCAAGCCTCGATCGTAAATAAACTAGAATCCCGTTGCAGAGAAAAACAACTGGCGATTTCTTGCACTAACTGTTTTTCTTCCCGCAATTCTCTCACTAATCGAGAAGCACTCCCTTGCGCTAATAACACCGACAGTAGATCTAATCCCACCGCATCTTCTAAGCCATCAATGCCAACACAACGCCATCCCATTAATAAACGAGCAATTTCAATATTGGGCAACCGAATTTCGCGATGTTGGGGTTTAGTGAGCGTAGGCTGAGGGGCAATGGTAAACGGTGGGCATTCTGAAGGCACACTAAACGGGTGAAATGCCAGTTCAATTTCTTGGATTGCCGTTTGCTGATCTACGTCTCCAACCACCACCACCGTCATGTTATGGGGTTGATAATAGGTGCGGTGAAAACAGCGCATTTGATTGGGCGATCGCGCTAATAAGTCTTCTTCAGTCCCTAAAATGGAACGCCCATAGGGATGCTGATCATATAAACTCTCACACAACGCCTGAAACGCAAAGCAGTCAGGATCATCATTGGTTTGACGGATTTCTTCTAAAACCACACTCCGCTCACAAAGAAATTCTTCTTCAGGAATTTCCGCTTGTAATAATAATTCCGCCAAGTAGGGTAAGGTATTTCGCCAATGAGTTGCGGCAGTGGTTAAGAAAAAGTGAGCATAATCATAACTGGTTTCGGCATTGGCGATTCCCCCATAATTTTCCACCACATAATCAAACCAACCAGGAGGGATGCGCTTGGTGCCTTTAAAGATCATATGTTCCAAAAAATGAGCAATCCCGCTCCACGGTTCACACCGCGCCCCTGCATTCACCCAAACATCGGTAACAACCACAGGAGTATGGCTTAGTTGCTGATGAATAATGGTTAGACCGTTACTGAGTTGAGTAACGGTAGCGGGAAAATTATGGTTGGGAGTGCTGAGTTGGTTCATGAGAGATTTTGGGCAATTGTTTTTTTAACCTACACGATTAAGCCCAACAAAACAACCCCCTCAGCAATCTGCTAAGGGGAAATTGCTGGACTACCGCAACGCCGTTTTACCTCAGATTATGACCTCATGTGGCCAGGTGGGTACCGACATGTTGCTTTAAGTTTCCGGGTACTGCGCCCGGCTTACTGCCACAACAGGGGTTGGTTCCCTTATATGTTTGGTTGTAGATCACAAAACTATATTGGCAGTCACCAACGTTGCAGTAATCCCTTCTATTGTTGATAATAACTTGGACAGGGGGGAACTTGGCAACAACGGGATTGCTTAATCATCATCTTTTTCTTCCAAGCCACTCACTTGCTTAAGATGAATATGTTTACGACCAAGGGTAATTTCAAACTCATCCCCAGGTTTTAACCCCATTTTTTTGGTATAGGCGGCTCCAATTAATAAATTGCCATTGGACTGGACACTAATGCGATAACTTGCTGAACGTCCGCCACGTCCTCGCCCATTCCCATTACTATCTAAACTAATCCCTTCTGCATCCATTAGGGCATTAAGAAATTTCATCATATTAACACGTTGAACACCGTTTTTTGTTTCGGTGTAATAACCACAAGCCTTTGCTTTTTCTTCTCTACTGAGGTTACCTAACTCTTTAACTTTTTGGAGTAGGGCTTCACCAGTTAACGGTTGTCCTTTTTTCTGTGCCATCAACTGAAACTCTTCATTAATTAACTTTCAACTTCTACTTTAGCTGTTTTTTATCCCTAAGCGCAATTCCATCATTTCCGCTTAGTGAATCAGCCTTTAGAAACTATATTACATCTGCTTGAGTTAATCAATGATTATTAATGTTATCTTGAAAAAAATCCCTGTTTTTGAGCTTTCATGGTGTAATGGTTTTAATGAAGGAAACGAATGAAGACAAATATGGAGATGCTCGGCAATTTGTTTAAAGTTTTTCCAAAGGGTTAGCCTTAATAACAAACTGCAATCTAGCCTCGGGAACTCACTGTATTAAACTGGGAGATAGTGATAAGATTTGCCTTAGAGATAACAAGGGATGCTCAGGAAACGATTTGCCTTCTCCTGACAGGGATTATTATTAACTAGAAACTAATGAAATTAACCACTCGGGGACACTATAGCGTTAAAGCATTACTAGATTTAAGTTTACAATCAAGCGTAGAGCCCACCTCTGTCAACGCCATTGCTACTCGTCAAGGCTTACCGCCTGCTTATTTAGAAAAACTTTTAATTGCATTGCGCAAAGCAGGATTAGTGAAATCGGTTAGGGGAGCACAAGGTGGCTATCAACTTGCGCGATCGCCTGGAGAAATTTTCTTAGGACAAATTTTAGAAGCCGTGGGAGAAACCATTGAACCGTTATCCCGTCATCGTCCTGATACTGAACAAGCAGAAGATTGGGTAACTTATGGCTTATGGCGACAATTGCATCAAAAATTAAAAGAAGCTGTTTATGAAATTAGTTTGGCTGACTTATATTATGATGCCCGAAGTTGGCAGGCAGCTCAAGGTGAAGAAACCAATTTTGTGGTTTAATGATGACAATCGATCCCACAGCAGTGGCGTTATTAATTGCTGCCTTTATTGACTATCTCATTGCTGATCCTGCCATATTTCCTCATCCTGTTCAACTAATGGGAACCGTGATTGGATTTAGCACAAAAACCATTACCAATCTCACCAAAAATTCTACTGCTCGTCGCTTAGCCGGAATGGCATTGGGAATTGCATTAATTGTTGGTAGTGGATTCACGGGATGGCTATTAATTTCTGTTGCCAAACACATGTCAATTTGGCTCGGTTTTTGCCTAGAAATCATGTTACTAGCAAGTTGTTTTGCTGGGCGTAGTTTACATCATGCTGCTGTTGCTGTTTTAGCGCCTTTAAAAAACAATGATATTCAAAATGCCCGCACGGAATTGAGTTATTACGTGGGACGAGATACTGATGAATTATCCCCACAAGAAATTTTACGAGCAGTATTAGAAACTGTAGCAGAAAATAGCACCGATGGGGTAACTGCTCCCTTATTTTATGCCATTATTGGGTTATTGATTCCTGGCATCGGTGCTGTTCCCTTAACCTTAGCTTATAAAGCAGCAAGTACCTTAGATTCCATGGTGGGCTATCAACGAGAACCTTATACCGATATCGGATGGTTTAGTGCCAAATTTGAGGATCTTTTAACGTGGCTTCCTTGTCGGTTAACGGTGATCACCATTGGCTTAATTGCCCGTCAACCCCGAAAGGTATGGCAAAGTTGCCAACAAGATGCAACTCAAGACCCCAGCCCCAATGCTGGATGGAGTGAATGCGCCTATGCCGTTGTATTAGGAGTCCAATTAGGGGGAGCGAATACTTATCAAGGCATTATTAAGGAAAAACCTTTGTTAGGAATGCCCACTTTTTCAATTACTGCAGAAAAAGTTGAACAAGCCTTAGGGCTAACTCGAATGTGTTTTTTAAGTTGGTTGTTTGTGGGGGTAGGTTTAAATTGGGGAATTTATCTACTTTAAAGGGAAAATTCCTTTTTGATTAAACCGTTTGTCCCATGGTTTGTAACTTATACAAGCTCGCATAGACGCCCCCTTGTTCCAGTAATTCCTCATGATTGCCGGACTCCACTAATTCACCTTGTTGCAAGACTAAAATGCGATCCACATCCCGAATGGTGGACAGTCGGTGAGCAATAATGATGGCACTACGTTCTGCCAATAAATAACTTAAGGCATTTTGGATTAACGCTTCCGTAGCCACATCTAAACTGGCAGTTGCTTCATCTAATACCACCACTTGGGGATTGCGAATGGCAACGCGAGCAAATGCCAATAATTGTTTTTCGCCAGCCGATAGATTATCACCTCGTTCTCTTAAGGGCGTATCATAGCCTTGGGGCAGTTCCTCAATAAAGCGGTTGATATTAGTAATTTCTGCTGCCTTTTTGATTTCCTCAAAGGGATAGTGTTCGCCAAGGGTAATATTATCTTTCACATCCCCTGCAAACAGAAAATTTTCTTGGAGAATAACGCCAACATGACGACGCAATTCCTGTTGAGGTAAGTTGCGAATATCAATGCCATCTAATAAAATTTGACCTTCTGTCGGTTCATAACGCCGACATAGCAAGCGAATAATGGAACTTTTTCCAGCCCCTGTGGGTCCTACCAGAGCCACTTTTTCACCGGGTTTAATGACAAAATTGATGTTTTTGAGAACAAGCTCATCTTCGTTATACCCAAATGAGACATTTTCAAAACGAATTTCACCCTGAAGCTGTTGCTCGGAGAAGGTTTGTTGTTGAGATGGTTCTGCATCTTGAATTTCAATGGGTTGACTGAGTAGTTGGGTAATGCGTTCGACGCCTGTAAAGCCAGTTTGTAGCTGGGTAAATTTCTCTGCAAATTGTCGCAAGGGTTCAAATAAGCGTTGAGCATATAAAATAAACGCTGAAAGTGTCCCAAAGTTCAGGCTATCTCCTAAAATCAATAATCCACCGATTCCTAAAATCCCCGCAATACTCACTAAAGCAATCCATTCTAAGGTCGCAGAAACGGCTGATTCAAAAAAGACCGTCTGATTAATTTGTTTTAAGTATCGTTGGTTAATGTTACGGAAAAGCTCACTATTAAATTGTTCCCGACGAAACAGTTGGACAATATTAATGCCCATGACATTTTCTTGAAGCATGGAATTGAGGTTGGATAACTCTTCGCGGGAAAGATAGTTAGCTTTCCGATATTGCTTTTGAAAATAGATGATCACCGCTGTGGTGGGAATAAACATTAATACCAGCAACGTGGCTAGTTGCCATTGCACGGTAAAAATGGTGACAATAATGGCCAAAATGTAAACTGTGTCGCTGATAATTCCCACTGCCCCTGTGGAAAACACATCTCCCAATGCTTCGACATCACTCGTTAATCGCGTCACCAGCCGTCCCACAGGAGTATAATCAAAAAATTTAGCAGCAAGGGAAGTAACGTGGCGGAATAAGTGATTACGGATATCAGCAGTGATTTCCTGTCCGAGGCGTTGCACTAAATAGCCTTGTAGGGCACTAAAGGCTAATCGAATTAAAATGGTCAGCAGAAGAAGTGCTGTCAGTAGATTTAATCCTTGATTGAGAGATAACCCTTCCAGAAAAAACCAAGTTTGTTCTTCCCCAATAAAGGAAATCGCCTGTCCAATAATTAAAGGTTGAACTGCCCCAGCAATGGAAAGTGGGATCAGTAACAGTAGAGAGGTAATAAGTAGCCGTTTTTTACCAATTGCATAGGGAACCAGCCGTAGCAACAACCGCCAATCATTGTCTTGAGGGCGCCTGGTTTGTTCACTGGTTTCCACAGAAGAAGATACGCTCATATCAGATTTTTGTTTCGTCAACCTGTTCTTAAGATAACTTGTTATTAGCAACGTCTAAACGTTTGCGGCGTTGTGTTAGGTTTTTCTGCATTGGCTGTAGAATATAAAATGAAGGGATGAGTGAGGTGAACAAGCTATGCCACGGACTCAGCGCAACGATAATTTTATTGATAAATCATTTACGGTAATGGCAGACATTATTCTAAAGATGCTGCCAACCCACAAACGATCAAAAGAAGCCTTTACCTATTATCGCGATGGGATGTCGGCGCAATCAGATGGAGAATACGCAGAAGCCTTAGATAATTACTATGAGGCTTTGAAATTAGAAGAAGACCCCAACGATCGCAGCTATATCCTGTATAATATTGGGTTAATTCACACCAGTAATGGGGAGTATGAAAAAGCCCTAAAATATTATCAACAGGCGATTGAAGACAATCCTCGTCTTCCCCAAGCCCTCAATAATATCGCTGTGATTTATCACCATCAAGGAGATTTAGCGAAACAACAAGGGCGGGAAGAAGAAGGAGAAGCGCTATTTGATCAAGCGGCAGAATATTGGAAAGAAGCCATTCGTCTCGCCCCCAATAACTACATTGAAGCCCAAAATTGGCTCAAAACCACAGGACGCTCGGATATTGACATTTATTTCTAAACGGTATAAATCATGATTGATCGTGAACAAGTCCAAAAAGTTGCCCACCTTGCCCGCTTAGAACTGACGCCAGAACAACAAGAACAATTTAGCCAGCAGTTGAGTCAAATTTTGGAGTATGTCGAACAATTAAATGAATTAGATACAACGGATGTTCCACCCACAACTCGCGCGATCGAGGTCAGTAATGTCACCCGAGAAGATGAAATCAATCCTTATGTGGAAAAAGAAGCCCTGTTAGAACAAGCGCCGGTACGGGAAGATGATTATTTCCGAGTGCCCCAAATTCTTAATGAATAGTCCAGCTTATGTGGCATGAAATTGCCCAACACATTTCCCAAGCAATAGGTTCACACACTGCTACCTATTACGGCGATCGCGAAGTGGATATCGCCATGAGTGAACTATTTGCTGGATTCCCGAGCGCGTCAACAGGGTTACAATGCCACTTGGGAACTGGATGTGGGGTATCAGGAACGGAAAGATATCTATAATCTTTACCACATCCTGAACCACTGTAATCGGTTTGGCGGTGGTTATGGTTCCCAAGCATCTCGCATGATTGATCGTTTAATGCAACGTTAAATATCTTCTGGCATAACGCATTTGGGAGTTTCTGCACGCTTGTTCCACAAGGGTTTGTCTGCCATTTCCAGCATT
>JAHEOB010000217.1 GCA_018610095.1 Halothece sp. MAG | reverse complement strand
TCCTAACGGGGCATAGAGAAACAGCATCGCAAGAGAATTAAGAGCCACCATAACAAGGGTATGACCTTGGTTGCCATAGGAAAGATAGCCCCACATCAAAACCATGGCGGTACAGGGGGCAATTCCCAATAAAATAACGCCAGCAATATAGGAGTCAGCTAGCGCCATTTCTTGGCCGCCGCGAACGATGTCTGTTCCTTCAATGAGAGGACGAAACAGCCAACCTAAAAAGACTTGAGCAAATAACACCATACTAAAGGGTTTCACCAGCCAGTTAATTGCCAAGGTTAATAGGACAGGTTTTGGCGTTCGGGCAGCTTCTACCGCTTGGGAAAAGTCAATTTTGACCATGATGGGGTACATCATGAAGAATAAACACACCGCAATGGGAATGGAGACTTGATAAATGCTCATGGAATCTAGAGTCTCAGCAACCCCTGGAAATGTTCTTCCCAAGATAATGCCACCAATAATGCAGAAAAACACCCAAACCGTCAAATAGCGTTCAAAAAAGCTTAGTTTTCCTCCGGCTTGAGGTGCGTTTTCGTTGGTTTGACTATTAATGGTCACTAACAGCACCTCTCCAATTACAGTTAGTTCTAATATATCAAAAAAACTTGATGTATTAGACAAATTGAAAAAAAGGTGATTTGTCAGTGAGCTGCCAAACCGCTGATCAACAGATGACTAGCTGGGTTCTCTAGGCGTAATTTTAAATTCGGGAATCAGACTTTGATATAAGTGATTTGCTACGCGCGAGTTTCCTGTGGCAGAAAGATGAATGGGATCAACAAATAAGCTTTGATTGTCAGCGTTTTCTCCCTCATTGATACTGTTATAAAGGTTGACACTTGCTACATTATTGGGAAATATTTGTTCTAGTTGGGCGTTGGCATTTCCAAGTTCTTGATAAGCCTGTTGGATATTTTGACGATAATCATCATCTAATTCATCTATAATAGCTTGTTCCCCTTCGGAAAGGGATTCATATCCTGTAATTTCAGGCTGTAAGGCACTAATTACAGGAATATTTGCCCCTGCAGCGAGGCGTACCATTTGTAAATGATTATTCCGATAACGTTGCACCCGTGCCGTTAATTCTTCTTCCTGAGACGGCTCAGGTAGATAAGCCGCTAAGGAATCATTAGAGTGTTGCTTTAAAAGCAAGGTATTTTGGGCTGTCTGATGGTTGGGTTTACGGAAAACACGGTTTAAATAAAGTTGGTTGGTAAAACCGTTAATCGGTTTATACAAATAAGCCTTAAAATGGTCAACCGGATGATTGAGATAGTTATCAATAGAGGGAATATCACTATAAGATTGTTTGCTTTCTAGCATCAAATCTTGATAGCCACCAAGGACAATAATTAAATCGGGATTGTAAGGTAAAATCTCCACTGCCAGTTGTGACAATTGATTTCCCGAAGCGTAACCAGGAACACTAGCATTAATCACGCGATAGTCTTTTTCTTCAATACAAGGTGGCTTATCCATTAATTTTTCGCGAGTCGGTTGAAAGTAGGGGAGCACCTCTGGTTGATAATCATCAGAATTTTGTTGTTGATCTTCAACTCGTTTGTTAAGGCGTTCTTCTAATTTTTGCGCGATGGTGTCTTGATTACTTTGATTTTGATAACCAAAAGCGGTTGAGCCACCAATCAAAAAAATGCGTATTTCATTATCGGGTTTATCGGGGGAAATCGCACGGTTGTCTCGCCAACCTTGTTCGTTAATTTGCCAAAACTCACTTTCTTGATTGGGAACTAATTGATAGCCTGCTACTGGGCTTCGTTCCATTTTTAAGTTTCCCCCGTCAGGTAATCCTTGAATCGGTTGATTATCAGTTAAAAACTGTAATTGGTAGGCTTGGCTAACAGGCGATTGATCTTGGTCTCTTGCTAAATGTTCAGGTTGTCCTATAATCGCGACCACTAATCGCAGCAACCCTTCTGACACTAGTAATACTGCCAACAACAATGCTGGCAGCCACAGCAGCATCCATCGCAGTGAAACGCGTTTGCGAGAGGTTTTTTTTCTGGTATAAATGTTTCGACGAGAGCTAAACATGCCAATGTCAAAGAATTTAGATCAATGTGGAACTCAAACAAAGTTCAGTCAACGTGCCAAGGGCTGGATCAGTTGACAAACGCCACTAACTTCAATTGCGTCAACAGCCTTCACTTTGTTGATAAAATTGGACGACGATATTTGATATACCAACCAACATAAACCATAACAAGGATCGCGATCGCGCCCCAACCGATTGGTTCAGGTAACCAAAATCCGACTTCAATTTGATTATTTTCTCCCGGTTGCAATTTCCAGATAGTTTCCTGATCAGTTTGCTGCACTAATGACTGCTGAGGTTGGGCACTTAAAATTTCCATTCCCCAAGGAGTCTGAATGTGAAATTGCAAATCCAGCAAGGAATTTGCCCCAACGATTCGTGATTTTTTCCCTTGAATCGTTCCCAAGGCCGTTAAATCAATATTGAGCTTTAATTGATTCCATTGAAATAGTAAAAAATTAGTCTGTTCAGTACTTAAATGAGAATTAAGTCGCACTAACTCACTAGGGGCTTGTTCAGCACTATTCCCACGAAAAAACTGATTAAATTTGGATTCTAATTGGTCTAGATTCGCAAAGGGAATCATTAAGGTTACTTGTTGGGGGGAAACGCGCTCAGTTTTGCCTCCTAACTGCTTGGCTCGTTTTTCTAAACTGCCTAACCAGTCTTCCACATCTGCTTGGCTAAAACTGGTCAGTTGTTTTCCCAACTTAATCTGCTGAACAATTTCTCCTCGATGTAAACCAGCCACGTTAATACCGACATCGTAGTTAACGCATCCTGTCAGCAACAGAGGAATTAGCAGTAATAGCAGTGGTTTCCGTAAGGCGTTAATGATTGCCATGACATTGCCAGCGGTTGCAAAAATCTTCGTATCAACTTCAAATATTCATAACACACTGGCTTGTGGATCGAAGATGCCATTAAAAAAAATTACGAACTAGGCTGTCTTTTTGACACAAAGAATTGACAATTCCTAGTTTAGGTGATAAAAATTGTATTTTGTGTAAACAACTGTAGCCCATACCGATAAAAGAAACTCTTGGCTAACGTTATTGTAATTGGAGCCCAATGGGGCGATGAAGGGAAAGGTAAAATTACTGACTTACTGAGTAAGTCGGCTGATATGGTGGTCCGCTACCAAGGAGGGGTCAATGCGGGACATACGGTAGTGGTGCAGGATCAAACCTTTAAACTCCACCTGATTCCTTCCGGGATTTTATACCAAGATACCCAGTGCATCATTGGCTCAGGAACGGTGATTGACCCCCAAGTGCTGATCGAAGAATTAGATCAACTTTCGGCACTGAATGTTCCCACCCATAATTTAATGATTTCCCAAACGGCTCATGTAACGATGCCCTACCATCGGTTAATTGATCAAGCCTCTGAGCAAAAACGGGGAAATCAAAAAATTGGCACAACTGGGCGCGGAATTGGTCCCACCTATGCGGATAAATCAGAACGGACAGGGGTTCGTGTCGTTGATTTAATGAATGCCCATGATTTGCGGGAACAATTAGAATGGACGATTAATTCTAAAAATGTCATTTTAGAAAAACTCTATAACCTTCCCCCTTTAGATCCCGACCAAGTCATTGAGGAATATTTAGGGTATGCGGAACGCTTACGCCCCCATGTGGTGGATAGTTCCCTAAAAATTGATGAAGGGATTAAGAAAAAACGAAATATTTTGTTTGAAGGGGCGCAAGGGACACTGTTAGACCTTGATCATGGCACGTATCCCTATGTTACGTCCTCGAATCCTGTTGCCGGTGGCGCTTGTATCGGGGCAGGGGTGGGACCGACCAAAATTGATCGCGTCATTGGTGTCGCCAAAGCTTATACGACTCGCGTCGGTGAAGGGCCCTTTCCCACGGAATTAAATGGGAATTTAGGCCAAGAAATCGGCGATCGCGGGGCTGAGTTTGGGACAACAACTGGGCGTCGCCGTCGTTGCGGTTGGTTTGATGCAGTCATTGGTCGCTATGCGGTTCGCATTAATGGCATGGACTGTTTAGCCATTACCAAACTCGATGTCCTCGATACCCTTGATGAAATTAAGGTTTGTGTTGCCTATAATATTGATGGGGTACGCTGTGAGAATTTCCCAAGTAGTGCCTTACGCTTTGCCCGTTGTGAGCCCATTTACGAAACCTTACCGGGTTGGCAACAATCCACTGCCAATTGTCGAAGTTTAGAGGATCTCCCCAAAGCTGCTCTGAATTATCTCAAGTTCTTAGCAGAATTGATGGAAGTTCCCATCGCGATCGTGTCTCTGGGAGCGAGTCGCGATCAAACCATTATTGTGGAAGACCCCATTCATGGGCCGAAACGGGCTCTATTAGATGAAAACGGCTCTCCTGTTACTGAGCAACCCCATGATGCCTCTCACTTTGCCAATTAATGATCTCTATTCTCTGTAAACGAAGCACCTAGAGAAATAACTATGACTAATACCGTTAAATTTGAATGTCAAACGCGACCTCAAGGGAGTAAACCCAAAGCCTTACGACGGGAAGGATATATTCCCGCAGTTTTATATGGACATAAAGGAGCAGAATCGCTCTCTCTTGTTGCAAAAGCTAAGGATGTGGAAAAACTCCTCAAAGAAGCCTCCATTAATAATACGCTGGTCAATGTTACCGTTAGTGATCAGTCTTGGAATGGCAGAGCCTTAATTCGAGAGGTTCAAACCCATCCTTGGCGACCTGAAGTTTATCATGTCAGTCTCTTTGCAGTTGCTGGTCAAGAAAGTGTGGAAGTGGTTGTTCCTGTTCACCTCAATGGAGAACCCCAAGGGGTTAAAGAAGGTGGCGTTTTAGAACAAATTATTACCGAATTAACCATTCAATGTCCCCCTAACAAAATTCCCGAGGTGATTGATATTGATGTCACACCTATGGAGATTGGAACAACTCTTCACATTGGCGAGTTGGAACTTCCGGAAGGAGTAACGGCAAGTGATGATCCAGAACGGACAGTACTAACTATTCTGGAGAGCCGAACGGAAACAGCAGCAGCAGAAGAAGAAGAAACGACAGAAGAAGAAGTCGAAGGAGGCGTTGTCGAAGAATTGGGAGACGTTTCCGTTTAAAAATTCTCTGCGATCGAGCCAACCCATTAGGTTAAGCCTAGTGGGTTATTGTTTGATTTTGTCATTCGCGCTAATAGATGCTCAATTGAAAGGAAAATACGTTAACCTAGAGCTATTAGTAAGTTAATAAGACCAACGATTTTAAAGGTCTAGCATGGGTTTATTTTGTCATATTCTCATCGGTTCTCCCAGTAGTGGCAAATCGACCTTAGCAGAAGCTCTGGTACAACGTGATCCCAATTATCGCATTGTTTCTACCGATGACATTCGGGCACAATTATTTGGGGATGCTACCGTTCAAGGGAATTGGTCGAAAATTGAAGCAGAAGTCTATCGTCAAATTGATGAACATCTCCATGCAGGCTATTCTGTTATTTATGATGCCACCAATGCCAAACGCCCTCGGCGGATGAAGTTACTGCGACATCTGAATCAATATGCAACGGTGGAGTGGTTAGGTTGGCATCTAAAAACCCCTCTCAAAACCTGTTTATCATGGAATCGTCAACGGGAACGCAAAGTACCAGACGGGGTAATTAAAGGGATGTACACTTCCCTAAAACAATTTCCCCCGATTACGGCAGAAGGGTTTGCCACCGTTTATACGGTTAATCCTGTTGCAAAAACGCCGTTAGTGGACCAAGTTTATCGCAAAATTTCTCACTTTTCCCGTAGTTTAATCAACCGTCAGAATCGCACTCAAAAGGTGAGACGACATGAATATTCTCAATTATTAGATTTTGAGCGGTTAATGTATTTAATTCGGATTCTTTTAAATTATCCGGGAGTGGGAAATTTACACAATAGTGATCCTGAAACCGTGAGCAAGGTTCTGGGTAAAAAACAAACGTTTGAAAGGGATGTTGATGAAATCGCAGCATTTATTGCCAAAATTGCCGATCCCATTTATGCCGATCCCAGCGCGATCGCGCAAGACTTAAAATGGTTAGAAACAAATGGGTTAATTGGCAAAGCTAATATTAACAGTGATCTCAAACTCAATATTCGAGATGAGCCTGATTTAGTCACTCATAGTTATTCCGATATTGAACCGTTCCAACGCTTAATCCAAACCATCCGCTTAATTATTCAAGAACCCTTTATTTGGCAACAAGAGTTAGGAACTTTAAATAGTTTAGTGGAACGGATGAAAACAGAAGAATTAGTAGATTATGAGTGTCGTGACAGTTTACGTAAAGATATTGAAAAAATCTTAAAACCCTATGGTATTCTTCCGAATTTCCCTATGAAACGCGGCTATTTTGCAGGAACAGCGATTCTTTCGCAACCCGATTTAGTTAAGGTCTTTCGACTCCTAGAAAGTCAAGCCCAAAGTTTAGATGATCCCGTAGCGTTTCAAGTGTATCAAACGTTTCAACAACGAATGGAAACGGCAAAATTAGCACAATCGAAGCATTATCCGGTACGGGCAATTCATAATCGAAATATTGTCAACTTAGAACGGTTGCCAGAATCTTCTTTAGCCCGAAAAACCAAAGTTTTAGAAGATGCCATTGAACAAGGAAAACTTATTGAATTAGGGCGTATTCCTGGGGTAGGGCGACATCGTAATGAACAATCCGATGAGTTATTTTTAGTTTATCCGCTACAAATTGTGTTTCATAATATTGGTTGGTATTTGGGATTTGAATATTATCAAGGAAAATACAAAGGATTATTACAATTTGAACGCCTAGATCGCTTATTTTTCGGGAAAGCTCAAACCAAAACGCGATCGCGCAATGCCCAATTACGCTCCCTCAATCAATTAATCACCCTTTATCAATGCAGTGGGGGAATTTTCTTGGGCCATGATTCCCAAATGCAACGACAATATTTAAATCCTAAATCCTCTGAACATCAGAAAGCGGAAGTCACGATTGAAATTTGGTTTAATGATCAAATGTTTGCTTTTGTCAGTGAGGGAACGCAACGCTTTCCTGTGAATCAAATGAAAATGTCACAACCCTTTAATCGAGAATTAATGCGGGAAAATCGTTCGCTATTCAGTCTCAGAAAAACCTCCCACGATCAATTTCCTCATCGTTTTCGCGTTCGCTTGCCACAATGGTCTTTAGAAGATATTGACCTACACCGTTGGATTCTCGGATTTGGCGGTCAAGCCAAAGTGGTTAATCCCGAGCATTTACGCCAAGTGATTCAAAAGAAAGGTCGCGCCATTATGGAAGTCATGGACGATGATTAACTTACTGTTTCTGTAATTGCTGAAAAATTTTATCTGTTTTCGCTGCCATTATAAAATCATTGCGATGCAAGCCATTAATGGTATGTGTCCACCATTGAACAGTTAATTTGCCCCATTCGACAATTAAGGTTGGATGATGCCCTTGTTGTTCTGCAATTCCCCCAACTTTCTGAGCAAAATTCAAAGCGGTTTTGAAGTTGGGTAAAGTGTAACTACGTTCCAAATAGGACACTTGCTGCTCACTCAGTAGTTGCCACTCTGGAATTAAAGGCTTATATTGCGCAATCTCTTCCTCAGTTACCGGTGAAACGTTTCCTTGACAGGGTTCACAACCTTGCTCTGATAAATGATCCATTTTTCAACTTTCCTTCACTCATCGCGGATGGCATGTGTGGTTAATGCTTAACTACCGCAAAATATTTTCAGTGGAATTGTCAGCAGAATAGTGGGTGATGGTAATGGGCGGAATGGTTAAAGTTAAAATAGCAATCAGCGTTCCCACGACAGTTGCCCATTTTAAACTAGTGGGTTTACAAGACCTGCCAGGCAAACTACTAGAATCCATAAAGATTTAATGTTAAAACTAGAAAAAATCTCAATTGCTGCTATTGTTTATTGTAGCTAGCTTTCTTGCTGATAGGGGATTGTCATTAACAATTATTAGTGAAATTAATTATCGATTAGAATAGGCTTTCATGGGCTCTTTGATCCAGCGGATATAAAGGTGTTTAAAGAAGGAACGAACCACTCTCGGTGCACCAAAGTCAATGGGATAAAGTTTATCCGACAGTTTCCAATCTTTTACTTGTAGTTGTTCCGGGGTTTTTTGCGGAAATTGCCAATCATCAAGGGATTCTGGACAAAGCCCTTGACGAATGGAGGCTTTAATGGTGGGAACTTGTTGTGGATTCACTTTCAAAATGTCTGTTAGAGCGCGATCAAGGGCAAATACGTCATTTGAAGCTCCCAATACCCCTAAAAAGCGAGGTTCGCCATTACTTGGTCCATTTCCTTGATGTCCTATAATGCCATCAATTAAAGTTAAATCAGGCGCGATCGCGCTAGCCGTTTCCACCAACATATCGCCAAAGCGGTTACTAT
>JAHEOB010000216.1 GCA_018610095.1 Halothece sp. MAG | reverse complement strand
TCCTACAAAGAACTGACATTCACCAAACCGATGGATAAAGCCTTTCCCCTGCTTTACTCCTGCGTCGATAACAACGAAATACTGGAAGCGACTTTCAAATGCTACCGGACAAGCCAGCACGGACAACTTGAAGTCTACGCCACATATAAACTGACCGGCGCATCACTGGTTAGCGTTGATGACGTTAACGCAAACTTAGTCAGTGACGGCAGCGAAGACCCTTATCAGGTCGTCAGAATGAGATACCAGTCCATTTCAAGGGAACACCTGAAAGCCAGCACCTCAACATACAGCATTAACAGCGAACTGATTTAAACGGCAATAATAAAGGATATGTGTTATTCACACATATCCTTTGAAATAACATACTCTGTAGGTGCATGAATGGATTTTTTATGACATTTGACATAACCTTGGGACGTTAAATCATATTCAACATAAAATGAAAAGAAGAAACTAAAAATAATCCCAAATATGGCTATTGCTGCAAGCAAGCTCATTAATTTATTATTTACTTTCACTTTTTCTTTTAATTTGTTTTTTTGTTTGCGATATCCTACGATAAACAACAAATATGAACAAAATACAAGTAAAGGAGAGGCGAAAACAATTAATCCCAGTGGGAATGAAAATGAAATGATATCTGACTTAAAAAAGTAAGTAACATAGGAGCGAGCAGAATCATATGAACCAATTACTATAGCAAAAAAAAGAAAGGCTGAAATTAAATACATTTTAACTGGTTTTATCTCACTCACAACAATGCCCGTTTAATTAGTAAAAAATTAACCAAACCGATGAAAATTTGTAAAAAAAGTATCAGCATGATATCGACCATCGCCGTCAGTTCGTGGCTTGCGCTGCTTTTTAAGCTCCCTGATAATAGATTCGCTTACACCAAAATGATCATCTAGCTTATATAATATGTATGAAACAACAACACCGGCAGCAAATATAGCCGCAGATACAACAATAACAGTACCAGAAGCAATAGCGGTGCCTGTAATAAGACCAGTAACAATCGCAGTACCCACCTTCATTCCAATTATAAGCTTCGCCATATCCATCGTCACATTCACAAAAAAATCCGTCAATGTATATTCATCTTTAAATATCAGCTCAACCACACGATAAGCCAGAGAATACACAATTGAAAACCGGGTGGCGCCGACTGAAACTGAATTTTGACCCTGGGTTCCAATACCCATAAACAATATTTTGGCATTATCAGCCAGATACTTGGTTCCGTTAAGAAAAGCCCTCACACCCGGATTACCGGACAAGCGAATATATACGTTACCATTTTTCCCGACATATTCCGTAGCTTTAACACCAAGACCACCGAATTCATGAATAATACGGGTAAGACGGGTTGATTCATAAACGTTACCAGCAAAATTGGAAACAAAATCACCAATACCAAATACAGCATCCTTTGCTGATGAAAAAGGATTCGATGTGTTTGTGTTTTCTAAAACATACTCCGCTTCTTCAACCGTAATCAGTGCAGCAATATTTTCGTCACAATCGGTCTCATCCATTATTTTCCGAATTTTTGCCAATTCATTCCGATCTTTTGCTTCTCTTGAAAGACCGTTAATAATTCCAGTGTAATTCTTATAATACATTGTAACCCCTTAGTAATTTCGCTTAGGATATAACACAGGGTGACACCGTTCAAATTAATCTGATTCCGCTTTAACGCAACGCCGGTACTTCATTTCATGCCGCCGCCACGAATACGCCCGGGTTGAAATCGCTTTCTCCGGTTCTTCCGGCTTCGGATTGTCAGCGGTATAAATCATCTCTTCGTCCGTTTCCGGCTCCAACCGTTTTATCGCGTCCTTCAGCTCACCGCCTGCGGAAATAAACCGCAACTTGTGAACCTGTTTAAAATACTCAATCGTCCATTCCGGATCGGCTTCCAGTGCTTCCGGCTTCACCGAGTACGTGAACGTTTTGACCGTTTCAAGAATCGCTTTATCCAATCCGCCTTTCACCACACGGATATCAACAACCGGTATAATATCCAGCTTCATACACTCGCCCCAGATTTCAGCCCAGCGGGCTTGTTTCGTATAATTTTTCCCGTTAAAAAAACGCGGGCTGACCATCATCAGACAATGAAAATGCGGGTGCGCATAACCTTTGCGTTTCTCCTCCCGGGTCACTTCCGTTGTCCGTATCCAGCCCAACACAGGCTTAAATTCTTTTCGCTGGGTAAACTTATTCCAAGCCTTATTCATCGCCTTTAAGGACTCTCTAAGCGATTCCACGGGGACATTGGGAATAGTCAGGGTCAGGAATACCCAACGGGCGTTTGGTCGCTCTGAGAGCGTCTGAGGCAGAAATTCAAGGAATCTTGAACGATACACAATTTCCCTCCTTTTCTGGCACATAGGGCAGTGACGGCAATGGCAAAACTCCGCATAACGTAATTTCAGGCTGATCTCGCCCGTTTCAGTATTCACCAGCTCCGCAAATTTGAGCAACCCAGTGCAATCGTGCATCCTGTGCGCCCATTTTTCAAACGCATCAGCGATAAGAAGAAACTGTGACACCCTTTCCGTACTCTTACGAACATCATCCCATTTCGCATCTTTCGGACTGTAATCACTTAAAGCAGTATCAGAACTATTGTAATTCTGATCATTTTCAGTAGGATAGGCCATGTGGCTCCTATGCAAGGGCTATGAAAAACAACCCCGTGTATTTTTTGAACTAGACACTCAAAAGATTACGGGTTTTTTTTCGACTCGTCAAATACCATCGGAGGCCGCGCCAGTACTGGGAAAACTATCGATTCATAATTCTGGAGTTATATTCTTTATTATCAAGTAAAGGGGAAGCACCCCATTTCAGCCCGAACATTGCCGATTTTTTCGGCATTTTTTTAACCCGCTTCACAGGGCGATGGCTCACTTCGTGAACCACCACCCAACACAATTTTCATTCCCTCACGTGGTCAATGGTTCGCTCCGCCGTTTTTTTCACTCGTTCGCACTCGCACAGCTCGCTTACGCTGCGACTTCAAAAACGCCATGACCAATCAGGAGCCATGAGCCAATACACATTATTTTTTTAAAAACCATTATCGGACTCCAAAAAAAGGGTCTCCGGGAGCAACCCAGAGCAGGGTTGCGCATTATTTTTATGTACAGAAATGTCGAGGTGAAAATGCGCAAAACAAAACCCGAAAACTGCGCACTGCGAACCAAGTGCGAACCACGGTAAAAGCCTTATTTCACAAGGGTTAACGTGATTTTTGCGCAAATGTCGATGTATAGAAATGTTAAGGTCAGATTACGAATTGCGGAAGGACTGCGCAAAGTGCGAACGATGCTGAACGCCAGTATTGACGCGGGTTTGATGATAATTGCGCACGTTTTGATATAGAGATTTATTGAGGTCGGCTGCGCAATGTCGGCAGAAAACAGCACTTAAAACTGCGAATTGCGAACCACTCTGCGCAAAGTGCGAACCGAATGGGAACCTATAACAAACCTTGTAAAACAAGGGATTAAAGAGAATAAGCCCCAGCGGAATGCGCAAAAAAATGCTAAGATTTGCTAAGGTAATTCGCAGTTAAAAAACCAAGAATTACCAAGTCAATTACGATCCCCCGATCATCACATTTTTAAATAAGGGCTTTTATGGCACATCCGATTTATCTGACGTTAACCGGTAAAATTCAGGGGCTGATTTCTGCGGGGTGTTCATCCGTGGATTCAATAGGAAACCGTTATCAGGCCGGACACGAAGATGAGATCCTGGTACTTAATTTAAACACAGGAGCATCCCGGGCACAAAATGCTTCCTACAAAGAACTGACATTCACCAAACCGATGGATAAAGCCTTTCCCCTGCTTTACTCCTGCGTCGATAACAACGAAATACTGGAAGCGACTTTCAAATGCTACCGGACAAGCCAGTACGGACAACTTGAAGTCTACGCCAAATATAAACTGACCGGCGCATCACTGGTTAGCGTTGATGACGTTAACGCAAACTTAGTCAGTGACGGCAGCGAAGACCCTTATCAGGTCGTCAGAATGAAATACCAGTCCATTTCAAGGGAACACCTGAAAGCCAGCACCTCAACATACAGCATTAACAGCGAACTGATTTAACCGGCAATAATAAAGGATATGTGTTATTCACACATATCCTTTGAAATAATATATTTTGTAGGTGCATGAATTGATTTTTTATGGCACTTGACATAACCACGTGACGTTAAATCATATTCAACATAAAATGAAAAAATAAAGCTAAAAACAATTCCAAATATAGCTATTGCCACCAGAGAGTTCATAACTTTATTATTTTTTTTTGCCGTTTCTTTTAATGTTCCTTTTTGTTTGCGATACCCGATGATAATCATCCAACATGAAGCCCACGTAAGTAGAGGGCAACCAAAAATAATGTATCCCAGCGGAAATGAAAATGAAATAATATCGGATTTAAGAAAGTAATTAATATAACCACGCAACGAAAAATATGCGCCAAATGCTATAGCAAAAAAAAGGAATGCTGAAATTAAATACATTTTCACTGGTTTTATATCACTCACGGCAGCACCTGTTAAAATTAGTAAAAAAATTAACCGAACCGATGAAAATTCGTAAAAAAGGTATCAGCATGATACCACCCCTCACCATCAGCCCTTGCTTTACGCTGCTTTTTAAGTTCCCTGATGATAGACTCACTTATGCCGAACTGCTCATCTAATTCATATAATAAAAACGAAACAATCATACCAGCAGTAAATATAAGCAAAGATACAGCAATAACGCTACCACCGACGACGCAACTTAATGTCAATAGACCAGTAACAACCGCCGTACCTACCTGCATACTAACCACAAGCTTCGCCATATCCATCGTCACGTTTACAAAAAAATTCGCCAGAGTATATTCATCTTTAAATATCAGCTCAACCGCACGATACGCCAGAGAATACACAATTGAAAACCGGGTTGCTTTGGCTGAAACATCATTCTGACCGAGGGTTCCGATACCCATATACAGTATTTTGGCGTTATTAGTCAGATACTTGGTTCCGTTAAGAAAAGCCCTAACACCCGGACGACCGGACAAACGGATATATACATTACCATTTTTACCAACGTATTCCGTGGCTTTAACACCGAGTCCACCGAATTCATGAATAATGCGGGTAACTCGGGTTGATTCATAAACGTTACCGGCAAAATTAGAAACAAAATCACCGACACCAAATAAGGCATCCTTTCCTGACGAAAAAGGATTCGATGTATTTGTATTTTTTAAAACATACTCCGCTTCTTCAACCGTAATCAATGCCGCAACATTCTCATCATCCGCATCATCACCAATCGTTGATTCTATTTTAACACGGTTCGCCTGATGGATTAATTCATGATAATCCGGTCTTTCCTCAAAACTGTACGGCGTTTCTGATGAAATGAGAGTTTTGCGTACAGGGTCGTATTTATATCCCATTGTTACTCCTTAGTAATTTCGCTTAGGATATAACACAGGGTGACACCGTACAAATTAATCTGATTCCGCTTTAACGCAACGCCGGTACTTCATTTCATGTCGTCGCCACGAATACGCCCGGGTTGAAATCGCTTTCTCCGGTTCTTCCGGCTTCGGATTGTCAGCGGTATAAATCATCTCTTCGTCCGTTTCCGGCTCCAGCCGTTTTATCGCGTCCTTCAGCTCACCGCCTGCGGAAATAAACCGCAACTTGTGAACCTGTTTAAAATACTCAATCGTCCATTCCGGATCCGCTTCCAGTGCTTCCGGCTTCACCGAGTACGTGAACGTTTTCACCGTTTCAAGGATCGCCTTATCCAATCCACCTTTCACCACACGGATATCAACAACCGGCGTGATATTCAGCTTCATGCAGTCGCCCCAGATCTCCGCCCAACGGGATTGTTTGGTATAATTTTTCCCGTTAAAAAAACGCGGACTGACCATCATCAGACAATGAAAATGCGGATGCGCGTAACCTTTACGTTTCTCCTCCCGGGTCACTTCCGTTGTCCGTATCCAGCCCAACACAGGCTTAAATTCTTTTCTAAGCGTAAATCTACGCCATGCCTTGTTCATATCACCCAGAGTCTCTCTGAGCGATTCTACAGGCGCATTTGGCACGGTAAGGGTCAAGAATACCCAACGGGCATTTTGATGCTCTGAGAGCGTCTGAGGCAGAAATTCAAGGAATCTTGAACGATACACAATTTCCCTCCTTTTCTGGCACATAGGGCAGTGACGGCAATGACAAAACTCCGCATAACGTAATTTCAGGCTGATCTCACCCGTTTCAGTATTCACCAGCTCCGCAAATTTGAGCAACCCGGTGCAATCGTGCATCCGGTGCGCCCATTTTTCAAACGCATCAGCGATAAGCAGAAACTGTGACACCCTTTCCGTACTCTTACGAACCTCATCCCATTTGGCATCTTTTGGACTGTAATCACTTAAAGCAGTGTCAGAACTATTGTAATTCTGATCATTTTCAGTAGGATAGGCCATGTGGCTCCTCTGTAAGGACCATGAAAAACAGCCCCGTGTATTTTTTGAACTTGACACTCAAAAGATTACGGGTTTTTTTTCGACTCGTCAAACACCCCCGGAAGCCGCGCCACAACTGGGGAAACCACCAATTTTCAATCCTGCATTTATATTCTTTATTATCAAGTAAAGGGGAAGCCCCCCATTTCAACCCGGATATTGCCGATTTTTTCGGCATTTTTTTAACCCGCCTTACAGGGCGATGGCTCACTTTGTGAACCACCACCCAACACAATTTTCATTCTCTCACGTGGTCAATGGTTCGCTCCGCCGTTTTTTTCACTCGTTCGCACTCGCACAGCTCGCTTACGCTGCGACTTCAAAAACGCCATGACCAATCAGGAGCCATGAGCCAAATACACATTATTTTTTTAAAAACCATTATCGGACTCCAAAAAAAGGGTCTCCGGGAGCAACCCAGAGCAGGGTTGCTCATTATTTTTATGTACAGAAATGTCGAGGTGAAAATGCGCAAAACAAAACCCGAAAACTGCGCACTGCGAACCACGGTAAAAGCCTTATTTTACAAGGGTTAACGTGATTTTTGCGCAAATGTCGATGTATAGAAATGTTAAGGTCAGATTGCGAATTGCGGAAGGACTGCGCAAAGTGCGAACTATGCTGAACGCCAGTATTGACGCGGGTTTGATGATAATTGCGCACGTTTTGATATAGAGATTTATTAAGGTCGGCTGCGCAATGTCGGCAGAAAACAGCACTTAAAACTGCGAATTGCGAACCACTCTGCGCAAAGTGCGAACCGAATGGGAACCTATCACAAACCTTGTAAAACAAGGGATTAAAGAGAATCAGCCCCAGCGGAATGCGCAAAAAAATGCTAAGATTTGCTAAGGTAATTCGCAGTTAAAAAACCAAGAATTACCAAGTCAATTACGATCCCCCGATCATCACATTTTTAAATAAGGGC
>JAHEOB010000215.1 GCA_018610095.1 Halothece sp. MAG | reverse complement strand
TTTGGAAGGTGTCAGTTAGGGCAATACCATTAAATGGTTGATACTCCCCACCCTGTAAGTCGTGATAGGTTTCTTCGATGTTGATTGCAGCAATGTAATAAGCCAACAGGACAATCTCATTGGCATGAAGTTCATTCTTAAATTTTCGTTCCAAATCTTCTGGTTTGATTAAGCCGCTCTTAAGCAGTCGGACAATAAAAGTTCCCGTTCCCGTAAACGGGTCTAAGACGTGAACTCCCTCATCAGTTAAACCAACACCAAACTCTTCTTTTAGGGCATAATCGGCACTATTGATTATAAAGTCCACCACTTCTACTGGGGTGTAAACAATCCCTAATCGTTCGGAAAGACGAGGGAACGCGGATTGAAAGAACTTTTCATACAGTTCTGTAATAATCTTTTGTTTTCCTTCGGCATTGTCAATGCCACGGGCGCGATCGCGCACACTGTTATAAAACTTCTCTAGCTTTGCCGTATCCTTTTCTAAGGACTGTTTCTCTAAGGTGTCCAACATCTGCTGCATGGCAACAGAAACGGGGTTATATTCTGTAAATTGGTACTGCTCAAAAAGGGCATTAAAGACGGGCTTAGTAATTTGATGCTGGGATAACATCTCTATTGCCTCGTCTTCAGTCACGTTAGGGTTAATGTTTTGGTGTAACCCAGCCAAAAACTTGTCAAAAGCGTCTCGGGCTTCCGAGTCCTCTAACAGAGCCTTGATGCGGGAAATATGCCCATTTGCAATTTGAGCGACATCCTTTGCCCACTCTTCCCAATACTGGCGATCGCCACATTTGCTAACAATCTTGCCATAAATGGCATCTCGCCATTCCTCTAATTCTGGAAAATTTATATTTAATTGGGTTACTTTTGGTTCGGAAGAATCACCACTGCCATCTTCATCACCACTATCACCACCAACACCAATAACATCAATTTTTGAGGGTCGCTTTTTATTAAGCTCAATCTGATTAACGATGGCATTAAACCGATCATCATGAGAACGCAGGGCTTGCAATACTTTCCACACTACTTGGTATCGCTTATTATCCTTTAACGCTTCTTGAGGCGACATATCTGCTGGTATGCCAACGGGTAAAATGATATAGCCATAATCTTTCCCTTCCGCCTTTCGCATTACACGACCCACAGACTGGACAATATCAACCACAGAATTCTTGGGACTCAAAAACATTACCGCATCGAGTGCGGGAACATCCACACCTTCTGAAAGGCATTTGGCATTGGATAAAATACGGCAAACTTTTCCCTGATTGCGGGTATCGTTTTTTAACCAATTGAGTTTTTGGTGGCGTTGCAAAGAATTATGCTTCCCATCAACATGGTCTAATTCACAATGGAGGATATCTTCATTGGGATGCGATCGGCGATATTCCTCGACAATTTCGGAAAACAGTTTGGTAATTTTTTTTGAATCCTTAATCGAGTTGCAAAAGGCGACAGCACTCCGCATGGGATTAGTATCGCTTTTAATGGGTTCGCCATTAGCATCAGTCATCATGCGTTTGGATAACCCATTCCAACAGCCAGTTATTTTTACGGCATCTTCCAAGTCCAACTCGTTATTTTCATCAGCAAGTTGATATTGAAAAGTTGTACTAACATACTTTTCATCAACCGCTAAGACCATGACTTTGTAATCGGTTAGCAAATCCCGACTTACCGCTTCTCCAAATCCGAGACGATGAAACTCTGGTCCATATAAACTTTCATCATCCATAGAGCAAAGCGTGGCATCATTTTCCTTAGCCTTAGTTTTTGTTCCTTCCCCATAAAGCCGAGGCGTTGCTGTCATGTATAGCCGTTTCTTGCCTTGGATGAAGTCTTGATTATGGACTCGCACAAAATAAGATTCATCTTGACCCTGTAGCGTCACCCCTGTTGTTCGATGGGCTTCATCGCAAATAATGAGATCAAATTCCGGCAGTCCTTTTTGCTGAGCATCCGTGATCGCTTGGATGGATTGATACGTTGAGAAAATAACGGTTAGGTCATAGTTGTCAGCAAAAGCATTTGCCCGTTGAACAATGACATCAGGATCAGTTGTAGCGGGATAAGGTAAGTCACGGGTGTCAATGTCTGCTTTATCGTCATTTTTCTTACCCACTTTGACATCGGAACAGACAGCAATGCTATGGAGTTTCGCTTGCGTTTCTGCTGACCATTCCCGTAGCGTTTGAGAAAGGAGCGCGATCGAGGGAACTAAGAAAAGAATATGAGTATTGTGATTTTCCGCTATAAACTGTTCGGTGATCTTTAAGGAAGTAAAGGTTTTCCCCGTCCCACACGCCATGATCAATTTCCCCCGATCATGGTTTTTGAAACCATCCATCACGGCGCTAAGTGCTTCTTGTTGGTGAGATCGTAGAGTCTTTTTCGGTTTGAGCTTAACGCGATCGGGATGTTTAAGGCTAAACTGACCCCAATCTATAGGGCTATCTGCTAAGTCTTGCAAGCGAAGGCGAGTAACAGGAATTTGTTGCTTCTGAATAGCATCCTCAGCGTTTTTGGTCCACTTATCAGTGGTGGAAACAATCATTCGATGGCTAAAGGGTTCTCGTCCTGAAGCGGTAAAGAAGGAATCAATATGTTGTTTCTCAAGCCAAGTATCGGGGTTGAAAAACTTACATTGAATCGCCCAATAGTCGCCAGTATCATGTTCTTGAGCAACAAGATCAATACCAGTGTCAGGTTTATCATCTCGTTTGGGCCAGTCCATCCAAAGCCACACGTTGCTAAACTTCTCTTTATAAAGAGGATCAGTCTTTAAATAAGCAAGAATTAAACGCTCAAACTTATCTCCTAAATCTCGAGTGGAAGTAGCTGTCTCTCTAAACTCATCTAGTATGTGATAAATAGTAGTTTCCGTAGCGTTAGACATATCTATTCACTTAAACTATCTGCAATTCATTTACTTCAGGAATGCGCTGCGCGATATCGCCACAGAGGCGACCGCGCTCTCCGAACGCATCGCACTATCCCTCTAGGTATCCTTCTTTTTTTAGCTTTTCTATCACAGCATCTCGAATGAATTGTTGTTTGTTATCCATGGAACGCACCACCGAGTCTACATCTTGTGGAAATCTGACGTGGAATGGCTTAGCAAGGGGTTGCTCTCCATAAGGGATACCAATTATTTTCCCATCTTCTCTAATCCTAAACCGAGGATGCTTATTAGCGGGGGGTTCTACTGATTCAGTCATATTGATTTCCTTCATCTTTTCTCTAGTTTTACATAACTTCCGTCGTATACAATTATAATTATCATCCTAGACACGGAGTATACTACGTGTTATAATATAAATAAGCGATAAGAAATCGCACGGAACCATGAAAACGAAATAGCGCGATCGCTGAGCGCCGAATCAGCCTCCAGTCTCAGCACTAGGTAAATGCTGATCGTTTTGTAAACCTTAATCTATTTGGAGTTATTTGAATGACTACAACTAATAAAAACGGGGCTTCATTCGTGGCGAAGGCGACCAATCCTAAAACCACAAATGAAACCCACGCTTCCAAGTCTAATTTACCAAAACAGCAAAAATGCTGGATATTTCATTGGGCTAGCTATGCCCATGATCCGGATTTTGACTATCCAGTGC
>JAHEOB010000214.1 GCA_018610095.1 Halothece sp. MAG | reverse complement strand
TTTAATCAACAAGTTGAAGTCTATCGTCAAGATAATGGAAAACTTACGATTCAATCCAGCCTGACAACATCAGATGATTTAACGTCACCTTTATTGCCAGAATTTCGTTTACCCATCGCGGAAATTTTCAGCTAATTTCCATTGACTCTAGCTTTTTGCTTTGCCCGATCGCGCTATAAACTAAGTAGCTAAATAGCGATCGCGCAAGGTTGCAAAATCAGTCATTTTAAAAAGCATTAATATTATTAGGAACAGATATCAGTTACCTTCGTCAAGACATTAGATTAAGCGAAATATTCCAAGGAGGAGAAACTTTTGAGGCGTTTATCTGCAAACTGGTGGCAATATTTGCTAATGGCGATCGCTATGGCGATTTTTGTTGCTTGCAGTGGGGATAGTTCTGAGCAAGCCAAGGTTTCTGATCAAACTCAGGTCATTGAACATGCCATGGGTGAAACCGAAGTTCCGAAGCAGCCTCAACGGATTGTCACCCTTGATGGGGGATCATTAGAATCGGTTTTAGCGTTAGATTTTCAACCTGTTGGTGTTGCATTGGGAAGTTCTTTATCGGAAGAACCTGATTTCGTGCAAAAGCCACTGCCAGAGGATATTCCGACAGTAACACCTGGTCAGCCGAACTTAGAACAGATTGTGCAGATGGAACCCGATCTCATTGTGGGAAGTAAAAGCTGGAATTCCCATATTTATTCAGAACTTTCCCAAATTGCTCCTACGGTTTTAACGGCAACCAATAATCAGAAATGGCAAACCAATTTAAAGTTTTGGGGGCGCGTTCTGGGCAAGCCTGAACAAGCAAAACAACAGTTAGAACAATATCGACAACGAGTGAAGGAACTCCAACAACAATTAGAACCGGTGAAACCCATTGAGGTATCTGTGGCTCGTGTTTTTACAGATCAAATTCGCCTTTATTTGAAAGATTCTTTTAGTGGTGACATTTTAGAAACGCTTGGATTGGGGCGTCCCCCCGGACAGGATAAAGATGAATACCAAATCAATGGCATTTCAAGAGAGCAGTTTGATTTGGTTGATGGGGATGTTATGTTCGCCATCACTATGGATAATAAAGCAGCGCAAGCACTAGAAGAATTATCCTCTGATCCCGTTTGGTCAAAATTATCAGTTGTGGAGCGCGATCGCGTTTACCAAGTTGGTGGTTATTGGGTCGGTTCTAATATTTTGGCTGCCAATGAAGTTCTGAATGATATTGAGCAACATTTGTTACAGGAATCAGAAAATAAAGCCACTGTCGGTGAATTAACTCAAGCCCTATTTAACTAATGTTGTGGCTACAATTGGCGTTCCATATCGACATGGGGAAGACCAATATGGGTAAACGGTTCGGTGGTAGCATGAAATCCTAGTTTCTCATAAAAACCTTGAGCGGTTACCCGAGAGCGTAAACGAACCTTGTGCAATTGTTTTTGTTTTGCCACATTGAGAAGATATTTCATTAATTCCGTGCCAATGCCTTGTCGGGAATAGTCAGCTAAGACTGCCACATAGGCAATACTCCCAATTCCTCCTTCAAATAACCGTAATCGCGCCGAGCCAATCACTTGATTCTGCCAAAGCGCGATCGCGTAGTAACTTCCTGGGGCTTCATCGGCGCGATCGCGTTCACTTCCCAATGGTTTTCCCAACGGTTGACGCAACACCACCCACCGTTGTTGATACATTGCTTCTAATTCTTGTGGTTGAGGGGAGCGAATTTCCACAGCATTCATGAGACGAGAACTCCTAACTGGGCAAGTTCGGCTAAGGTTTGTTCCACCGTGGTGGCCGATAACTGGAACTGCTGGGCAAGGTTAGCGCGATCGCGCCTCCCATCTAAATAGGGTAATAGTTGACGGGCGTATGGGCTGACAGACACCATCTGATGATGAGGATTCACAACTTCTGATTGAAACTGAGCTTGTTGACGAGCAATCGACCAAGCCATGGGATAGTTACTCACCTGTTTTTGACAACCCGCTTTTTCACAAGATAAGGTCACTAAATCCACACTGAAGCCACGAAGTAAATCCGTTGCTAACTGTTTTCTCCCCTCGGTAATTCCTAAATCCTGTTGCACTTGATGCCATAATTGAGCAAACGACATCATTTCGGGATAACATTGTCCTAAATAAGAGAGTGCCAATTTCGTCACGGGATTAGAACTGCGAAGCACCGCCCCCTTGCTGGTTTGAAATGCTACTTCTGTTCCATCATAAACATTAACGCGATCGCGAGTTGGTTGCGCAGATGAGGCCACCATCAGGGGTTCGACAACCTCAGCTTTTAAGTATCGTTCTAGCTTAACGTCTTCATGACAAAGAAGCGTTTGTCGAAACTTCTGATTACGGAAAAAATCCTTATATTGTTCTGCTGTAATTAAATCCGGGGCAAGTTGTTGTAACATCTGTTGTGCTTGTGGGGATAAATCAGACTCAAACATCCGACTAAACAAGGCATCTGCTAAATATTGCAAGTGATAGTGTTGGGCTTGATTGATAAAGTCATGGAAATAAAAAGGCGTATTAACAGCTTCCAAATATTCATGAAATAAATGAGAGTCAGGTTGCGTCTGCAAGCGGTTTAATTCTTGTTGAAAGAGATGTTGCTCTATTTGTTGCGAATCACAAATTGAGGCAAATTGACGGGCAATTGTTTTCGCAGTATCCACTCGTTGTTGAGGGGCGGTTTCATCGGCTGTAGCATACAATAATAAGTCTCGTACCATCTCCCGCAAATGCCAACCCGGATAAGTGTTGTAGCTAATATAAGCAATCCCTTGCTCGGTTAAATGATTGCGACAGAGCCTCAAAATTTGCTCTCGAATCGTTTCCGGCACCCAAGAATAAACCCCATGAGCAATCATATAATCAAATTGACCCCAACTTTCATCAATGGTGGCTAGATTATCTGCGACTAACGCAATATTCGTTAGCTGCAACTGTTGAATCTGGGCTTTTCCTTGTTTCACTTGTTCGCTACTGATATCAATCCCCAAGAATTGACTATGGGGGAACGCCACTGCCATGGGAATTAAGTTGCCCCCACTGGCACACCCTAGTTCCAGCACCCGACACTCAGAAACCCTTGCTGGAGACATCCCAAATAACTGACCGATGGTCGCTAAATGAGCGGGATGGCTTTCGGGGAAAGCACGACTGTAATAGGGGAACTCGTCATAGCTTTGAGTAAGGTGTGCCGTAATCATGGTTGCAAGGTGCCTTAATTATTGCAATTTATTCTTGTTAACTGTCAAGGAAAATGCTAACAATGATTAGGAATATCAGCTTGGCACGTCATTGATGAGAACATTTATTATCATCTGGTTCGGGCAACTCGTATCAGCCATTGGCTCGCAAATGACTAATTTTGCCGTTCGGGTTTGGGTATGGCAATTAACTGAATCCGCTACGGCTTTAACCTTAGTGGGCTTAGCAATGTTAATTCCGCGCATCGTCACCAGTCTATATGCTGGCATTGTTGTTGATCGTTATTCGCGTAAAGCCTTAATGATGGTTGGCGATGGGGTGGCTGCGGTTTCGACGATTCTTCTTGCCATGCTTCATCTCAATGGCGTGTTGGAAATTTGGCATTTGTATATTACTGGCGCCATTAATAGCTGTTTTGCACAATTACAAAACTTAGCTTATTCTAGCGCGATCGCGACGTTAGTTCCCAAAGACCAATATACACGGGCTACCAGTATGGGTTCATTTTTTCACTATGGCTCAGCCATTATTGCACCTGCCTTAGCAGGAGCGCTCTATCCCATTATTAATCTGGCAGGGATTTTTAGTATTGATGTTGCCACCTTTTTGGTCGGATTTATTACCCTTGCTTTCCTAAAAATTCCCCAAGTTGAAACCACTCACCAACCCACAAACGATTCCCTTAAAGAACAATTTAGTTTGGGTTTTCGTTATCTTCGACAAGTGCCAAGTTTAACCACACTATTATTAACTACTTCTGCCTTCTGGCTCATTCATGACTTAGGCGGCGCCATTTTATCTCCCTTGATTTTAGCTCGTACCGATAACAATACTCAAATTCTTGGACAAATCTTTTCCGCAGCGGGAATTGGGGGAGTACTAGGGGGAACCATTCTAAGTATTAAGGGCAGTCTCAAAAAACGAATTCAACCCTTACTGTTGGGCATGATGGGTGCTGGGATCGCAAAAACCATTTTGGGATTAGCAACCACCCCCTTCATTTGGATTCCCGTCCAGTTTATGTCTTCCCTCAATTTTCCCTTAATTGCCAGTACCAATGGCAGCATTTGGTTAGATAAAGTAGCACCAGAAATTCAAGGACGTGTTTTCGCACTGCGTAAATTATCCCGACAGTTAGTCAGTGCCATTGCCCTCGGTGTTGCAGGTCCCTTAACCGATTATGTTTTTATTCCTGCTATGCAACCGAATGGGATACTTGCCCCGCTACTTGGAAACTTATTGGGAACAGGAGATGAGGGAGGAATTGCTTTACTCTATGTAATGACATCGGTGGGATTATTGATTGTAGGATTAATCGGAATGTCACGTCCTTTGCTAAATCAAGTTGAGTCATTACCGTCTCATATTACTTTGAAAGAAAAAGAAAGTTTAACTAATCAATAATTATTGTAATAATGGATTGGATGAAGCGCGATCGCAGATAAATAAGGTTCCCGCCATAATACATAAAGGAATGGTTAATAAATTTAATAGCGGGACACTAATTAAGACTAAACACAGCAAACTGAAGCTACCAGT
>JAHEOB010000213.1 GCA_018610095.1 Halothece sp. MAG | reverse complement strand
GTAAACTTAGTAAGTCGGTGATGGAACTAATCCCGCCAGAGGCAATAATGGGAATGGAAACACTATTAGCTAACGCTCGCATTGCCTCAATATTAGGACCGGTAAGGGTTCCGTCACGGTAAATATCGGTGTAAATAATCGCTGCTGCCCCTTGTTGTGCCATTTGTTGCGCTAAGTCTTTTGCCTTCACTTGGGAGGTTTCTAACCAACCCCTTGTTGCAACGTTTCCGTCACGGGCATCAATGCTAATGGTAATTTGTTGGGGAAATTCTTGACAAAGTTGTTGAACTAGTTGGGGTTGTTCTACCGCAATCGTCCCCACAATGACACTGCTTACCCCTAACGATAATAGTTCCGAAATACTAGCGCGATCGCGCAATCCTCCTCCCACTTGCACCGGTACCGAGACTGCCTCGACAATCTCAGCAATGGTACGCTGATTCATGGGAAATCCTGCTTTTGCCCCATCTAAATCCACTAAATGTAGGCGAGTTGCCCCCTGTTGAACCCAATTTTGGGCTGTATCCACAGCGCGATCGCTGAACACCTCTGCTTGGTCATAATCTCCTTGATAGAGGCGGACACATTTCCCGTCTAGTAAATCAATTGCTGGAATAATATCCATGGAAGTTTTTGATAAATCGAATCTTTTCTGATTTTATATCGATAAGTGAACAAGGAAAAACCGAGGCAAGGATCACTGTTCCACCTCGGTTCAAAACTGCGTCATACGACGATTGTTATGAGCGTTAATGATTGCTAGCCACAAATCAGTGCGCCACCAACAATGAGGAAGGGTAGCCCTAACACGAGACCAAATCCTGGAACTAGGAGAGTGGGAATGGTTCCTAAAAGCACAAAGAATAAACCAGCAGCAAGCCGTAACGGTTTGGTTAATAAACAGATGATTTTTTTCATAGTTTGTCACCGATGACTTTCTATTCTTTTGTTAATTTAACAAAAACAGGAATGTGACATTGTCCATCATATGAAGGAAAACCAAAGCGGTTACCGCCGAGAGTCATAGACGGATTCTCCTCCTCCTGGAAAAATTGAGAGAGCATGGGGACTAATGGGGTTTCCATAAGTTACTTCGATTTCCCCATTCCAATCTTCAATGGATAACACTTTTTCATCGTCACTTTCATAATCGAAATACCGACATTGTTCTGCATTACGATTTAAGACTGACCCTTCTCTTGTCATGTTGGCTACACCAGAATCAATACAATAATAGGTTTCTTGGTCAAAGGTTAAGGGATTCGGTGGATTTCGCGGAATATCTAAATTGCGTGTCGGTTGTAACCAACTGACTTCGACGCGATCATCTTCTTCAACCGATAACCAACGAATATCTTGTTGATCTTGTAAGAGATATTCCATCCAAGTAAACCCATCTTCTTCATAAATTAATTTTCCTTCCACAATCCAATCGCGATCAAAATATTCCACAATATCTCCCACTTGCAGATTAAATAAATTCCGATTTTCTGGGGCATTTTCTTCTTCACTCGATTGGGGGTCGGCTCGTTGTTGGCGTAATAAAAAATAAATCCCTAGCAGTATTAAGACGATAATAAGCAGTAACAGTGCAATAAGCATAATTTTTTAATCCTAGAAACGACTAACTAATAAAATTTCCAGCGGGGATCGCGCTCATACTGAACAATAATCGGATGAGCTAGTGTATTGATTTCCACGTTTTGATTTAATTTTAAATCTTTTGGTAAATTAAATAAATTAGATTCCATGCTAGAGGACAGGAAACGCGTTTCAAAGGGAAAGCTTTTGGGAAATTCAGGTGTAAATGAGCTTGGTGTTGCTAAAACAAACCCCCAAAGCCCAAAGCTGGGAACACTATTGGCATAAGGATGAACGTTTAATTCAATGGCTTCTAAGGTTGTTGCAATACAAGAAAAGGCTTTAGGGGCAAAAAAGGGACTACTGGCTTGGGTAACAAATATGCCTTCAGAGGAGAGATGGGCTTGGATTTGTCGATAAAATCCCAACGAATATAATTTTGCTAAAACTTTACGGCTGGGATTAGGGAAATCAGCAATAATGACATCAAAGGTATTGTCTAATTCCGGCACTAACTGAAAGGCATCACCATATTGAATCTCCACACGAGGATCAGCAAAGGCATTCTGGTTAATATCTTTTAAGATGGGATGCTCCGTTGCCCATTCTACGACTTTGGGATCTAATTCCAGAACCGTAACGGATTCCACACTGTTCCATTTCAAAACTTCCCGTAACGCTAAGCCATCCCCAGCTCCTAATAATAAAACTCGTTTCGGATTAGAAACCCCTGCTAAAGCTGGATGCACTAACGGTTCATGATAACGATATTCATCAATGCTAGAAAATTGCAGTCTTCCATCCAGAAAGAAGCGAATATCATTGCCATAGCGAGTTAAGACTAAGCGTTGATAAGATGATTGGGCTCGCTCAATAATGGGAGCGCCATACAGATTATTTTCTAAACGCTCAGTTAAGGGAACCACAAAAAACGCAAAAATAGTTAAAGCCCCGACCATTACTAACCCAAAAAACTGCCATCGCCTGAATTGTCGAAAACTGCGTCCTAAAAAAAAGACCATTACCGCAGGAAGAATTCCTAAAATGGCAGCGGAGGGAAACATTCCCACTAAGGGTAACATCACCACTGGAAAGGCGAGTGAACCGATTAATGCCCCAAAATAATCCATGGCAAGTACCCCTGCTAGGGCATCTTTAACCCCCTCTTGTTCCTCAACCATGCGCGTTAACAGTGGAATTTCTAATCCCGCTAACGTACCTAAAATTAGGGTAACTAACGCAAGTCCTAACCAAACTTGCCCCCCAAACACAAAGATCATGAACAAGGCTACGGGTAACATGGCATTCATGGGAGCAATTAGCAATTCGACGCTCATAAAAGCCCCTAATAGGGAGTTTCCTTGATTGCTGACAAAACGACTTAAATATGAGCCCACTCCCATGGCTGCCAGGAATCCTCCTACGGCAATGCCATAAGACAAAGCTTCATTACCGACGAGATAACTGCTAAGTGTTCCCAGTAACAGTTCACTGGCTAAGCCACTGGCTGAGGAGATGGCAGCAGCTAATAGCAGCAGATTGCGTTGTTGGGGCTTCATAATTGCTTACGCGAAATTCAGTTATTTTCCTGCTGCAGGGCCACCACCTCGAAATCCGCCATAACCATACTCTGAGCGTGCTGGGGTTGTCTGAAAATTTCCCCCGATAAAAATGCCAGAGACATGAGTGTCATGACGAGGCCAGTAATTTACCGATGACTCTTCTCGATTTTCATCGAGGGTTAAAGCAGAGCGTTGGGTATAACTTGCAAGAATACTTAAAAAGGCAATTAAGAAGGCAGCGATCGCGAAAAACTTTGGTAACATAATAACCTCCCTTACGCTTCATCAACTGTAATTGTTTTGATACCATCTACAGTAGTCACGGTTTTAACATTTTCCTTAACGATTAGCGTAGTGCGGTCAACGGGTTCATCAGGCGTAACTTCGACATAAAATCCATAAGAACCCCGTCGCGTTAAAATAAACAATTCTTGAAATTTTGCTGTCGCTTTTTCAATGTCTCCGTCGTCATCTTTATGAAATCGAAGCATAATTGGATGTCGCTCACTATAAATTTGGTTTCCTAAACCATCTTTAATCGATAAATTAACTGAGAGCCTAGCAGGTGAGGTTTCATCTGCTAAGATTTTAACGATGACTTTGACTAAAGAATCTGCGCCCCCCAAAATGGCACGTTCGCCAACATCACTATCATTAATGGCTTCCCTAATTTTAACTTGACCCGTGTTTTGAACGGAAATGTAACTTAAAATGGTCATCGTAAGCGTTCCAAAAAAACCGAGCCAAAGATAGCGAGTATCAATTACGCCATCTTGCACTTCAACTTCAAAAGGAACCGGAGCATTAACATTATTGGTTCTCCCTTGCTCGGGGCCAACCCCGAACACTGTAATGGCAATGGTGACATCTTTTTTGTCTTGTTCTCCCAATTTCACATCTAGGCCACCTAAGACATCTTCTTGTTCCCAACTTCCGCTTTCGCCTCCTTGATGCCAAGTTCCCGCAGAATACCAAGACTCATTAATAGCAGATGCTAGAAGTTGATCCTGCTTATCATAGAGTTGAATCTCATAAGTCACCCATCGACTCGTGTCGAGTAACGCTTCCACATCAATTCGCAAAGCCCCAATCAGACGAGGTTCTAGTGTGACTGACTCTAGTTCTACCGTTTGTTCAGGCTCAACAGTTACCCTTTCATCGATAATTTCTCGATAAAAAAACAGACTGAAAAATCCTGCTAGAATCACTAAACTTAGAGAGATTAAACTAATTATCCAAGTGTAATCAATAAATCGTTTGGTTGTAGTGGTTTCGATTTGAGCTGACATATAACAAAATCTTTAGATTCAAATCAAAAACGTTCGTCCATGGAATCTGGTATCATTTTTACCATATAATCAATTTTAGAGAGAAGATAATGATCAATGGTTAAGGGTTATGGACATTATTAATCCAGAAGGACTTTTAAGTACGGTAATCTGGGCATTCTTTGCTTCCATTATTTTGTATGTTGCCATTCGCGCTTTTGATTTGATTACGCCCACTGATTATCGGGGAGAAATTCGTCAAGGCAATGTTGCAGCAGCAATCTTTGTATCAGCTTTTATTATTTCACTAAGTGCCATTATTATTAGTGTCATTGTCACTTAACAGGCATGATAATGGTCTTTATTGCTGTCACCTAGATGGTGATATTTTTGAGGCTGATTTTAAAGACGAGTTAAAGCATGATGCGCCCTAAAATCCTTTCCAAAGGGAAAATGGCGCAAATATAGGGGATGATATAACTTCGATTACTTAACAAAGCAGCGATCGCGAAATTTATGGTAATCTTGTCATTGATTTATGTTATATATATGAAACGTTTACTTGCTTTTTAAAGCGCGACGCGATAACGTCCATCCTTTGAAGCAGCGATCGCGCCATATTATGGTAATATGGCCATTAATTTAAGTGTCATCAATAGTAATTTCTTTCGCACGAGTACTAGAAAAGGTTTTGACATTTTCCTTAACAATTAGTATGGTACCAATCCCTCCAGTAACCTCTACATAAAATCCATAAGAACCCCGTCGTTTTAAAATGAAGTATTCTTGCAATTCTGGTAAAGAATCTTTATAAGATTTAACTGGAATTGGATGTCGTTCACTATAAATTTGATTTCCCATTCCATCTCTAATTGATAATGTAATGTTTAGGATGGGAGAAGATGTTTGCTGTACCTGAACGATTACTTTGACTAAAGAATTTTCCCCGCCTAAAATAGCTTGAGCTTGTTCCGAAGCCTGACTATCATTAATAGTTTTTCTAATTTTTACTTGGCCCGTTACTGTCTTTTTAACGGAAATGTAACTTAAAATAGTCATAGTAACAGTTCCAAAAAAACCGAGCCAAAGATAGCGAGTATCAATTACCCCATCTTTTACTTCGATCTGAAAAGGAACCGCAGCATTAACATTATTGGTTCTTCCTTGGGTGGGGCCAACCCCTAACACTGTAATGGCAAGGGTAACATCTTTTTTGTCTTGTTCTCCCAATTTTACATCTAAGCCACCTAAGACATCTTCTTGTTCCCAACTTCCGCTTTCGCCTCCTTGATGCCAAG
>JAHEOB010000212.1 GCA_018610095.1 Halothece sp. MAG | reverse complement strand
TCACTTAGGTTGTTTACTGGTTCATCATTACAGTTATATAAACAATTACTTTTCAAACATAAAATTTGACAAGCATGGCGTGAATAGAGAAGCGCGATCGCGCCGTCTAAAATCGGATGACAATAATTAATTGCCTCTTTTAAAGTGACATCGTTATTACAGTAACTATAAAGTGTAACGATTTCTTGCCGACTCATTTGACCTCCTGATTGTTATTAATCCAGTCTATCCAGCTATCATTTAAATCAAGTAATAAGTCCTCATTAATATTAGATAAATCCGGTGCGAGTTCTTGGATTTCCTCAAATCCTTCTAAGCCATCAATGGGAGTGCAAGTCATCGTCATCGGATTGGTCACTTCAACAGTTCCCATACCACGATTTGTTCCGTAACCAATGGGAATTTTACGAGCAGCAAAATCACGTAACACAAGGAATAAAAGCGCGATCGCAGGCTTAACTTTATTGGCATCATATTTCTGCAATCGTCTTAAATCCAGATGAATTGCAATATGGTCCCAATCAACACCAATGGGTTCTAAAACACTGTAGAGCATCCCATCTGCTGCACTACCAGTCCAGCGATCAACTGCAACGTGCATGGCAGGTTGTAGAGTGTGGAAAGGATTCTCATTACTATTGTTGGGGATTGCTAATGCTTGATGGAGTGTATTCTTGAAAGAGCTAAACGTTTCATTCGTATCTTTGGCAGCATTTTCAACGTTCCCCCATTGCTCAGGGGTAATAGGAATTTTGGCGTAACAATCATCCACGGAAAGGGCACCCATCTCGCCATCAGTTTGATTGGTATTGCTTTTTTCAGCACTGCCAAATAATTCATTAACAAGGTTAACTTCAACCTGATCGAGAAATTGATCAGGTGTTTCCTTTTGACAAACCGTTCGCACAATACGTTCGGCTTGAGCCCGAAGCACTCCTTTTATGGAACTACCAGGAATGACAAAATAAACTGTATCATTGGCTTGGCTGACCAGGGGCAAAATATCTACTGCAATTCCTTCTCCTTCCGATTTAACCATTACAGGGTCTTTTGGCTGCCACGGAATGTTTAGCTTTAATTGGTGAGCACCCCTATATTGAGATTCAGGCTGGTATTGATTTTTAATATCATTCCACTGATGACATTTCCCTCCATGAAGTAGAACCTCAAAAATATGATTGGCATCAAACTTTTGTTCATAGATACTTGAAATGGTCAGCTTAACTTGTCCCAATCCTCTTGTTTTTGCTGCCCCAATGCGGATATCACCCTTTTCTAGAGCAACAAGCAATTGCCATAATTCATCGGGTGTTTGATGCTTTTGATGATCTAAATCTAAGGTAATGTTGAGCGGAAAAGTCACCCCTTTTGGGAGAATTGTACGGTTATATTTCTCTTGATTAGCAGCCGCTCCAGTGTGACGATCAATCCCAACCCCTTCCCGAATCTCAATTTCAGGTGTTCCATCGATTTCTGAATCATCAATGACAATTAAACTGGCATAACCTTGCTCGTTTCCTTGAAATCCCCAAAGTTGATTAACTGGGTTTTCTGGATGCTTGAGGCTGTTTCGATCATTATCAGAAGTAGGCTCACCATTATGGAAGGGCTGACTCATCCAACCACGTAAAGCCCCCGCTAAACTTGTTCCAGGGATATAATACTGTCCGCGGCCATTAACCGCTAAAGCAAGATCAGTATCAGCATCACCTCCTACTCCTCCAACATGAATTGGGGTTTCAGCTTGTAAAACACCATTAATTTTCCATCGTGTGTGTATCGCTCGTGCCATGCTTTATGATTCCTCCTGTTGTGCATCTTCTAAATCTCGTTTGTGAGCGCGAATCATTGCATCGACTAAAGTTCGCACAGCTTCAGCCCAGAGGTCTTTCTGAAGTTGCTCTGTTCCTCCCACAGTCATTGTTAATCGGTCTGTTGGCAGATTTAACTCTTGCCATATTTGATGTTGGTCGGTGACAAGTTCGCGAATTTTGTGTAGTCCATTATCAGTTTGATCCCATTTTTCTCGACGATTGGGGACATTTTCTAAAGCTGTAATCCAACTGGTAATTTGATCTTGATCATCAAAAGATTGTAAACGGCGTAATTTAGAACGGAGTCCCCCTAGTTGACTCATGGGAGGATGACTTTCTTGTCTATCAATTTTGATGCCTAAAATTCTTTTCCGCTCATCATGATTAACTGCAATTGATAAAGCTTGATTATTAATGGCTTCTCGCCATGCTGCTGTCTCAATCCGACGAGCATAATCAAAGGATGAATCGCTTACAGGAATGGGGTTGGATGCTGCAGAATTGGAGCTAGAATGGGAGTCCTTTCGGTATCGATGAGATAAGTTTTCCGTTAGTAGTGGATCATTAAAAGCAATTTGTCCATATCCTTCAACTCGTCGTTCTCCGATTCCCCTTGCTTCTAATTCGGCTAGTTTTTCAGGAGATGGAGTTGCTCCTTTGATTTGATAAACTACACAACTTCCTGCTTGCCATCCCAACATTGAAGGGCGTGGTAACCCCCAACGCACTTGCCAAGATTCAGTGCGGCGCGATCGCGCCATGAAAGATAATAACTGTTCATTGTTAGAAGAGTGACCTTCTTGAAGACTAGTGTTTAATTCATTTTCTAACGCTTGCCTTAAATCCTCAGGATTAGTGGTGGGTTTCAGGTTTTGATCGCGCAATACCAAATCCGATAAAAGCCAAACATAAAGCTCTGATGAGGTTTGTTTTTGAGATTGACATGGTTGAGGGGAAGCGGCTTGAAGTGAAATCCCACCATACTGATCTTTTTTCGATTGACCAATGCGAGTATTACCGTTGAGAATTTCCCACCAGTTATCTTTTGATGAATCAAGTAACTCTTTAAGCTGATTGGGAATCCTTAATTCTGCTTGAAAAGTTGTATCGGCAGGAATCGCCTCGTAACTATAAATACCGCCAATCTCTTGGGTGGGACGTTGGACTGGATCCTGAATGCTGTTGTGAGTGTAGAGTTCTAATTTAACGGTTTCATAGTTGGGCAATTGTTGATGAGCCGGATCAAATTTACCTAAATAGCCAGCCCGTTCCCCTTGCAGTTGACTTCCTTCTGGTTCTGGTTCTTGAAATCGGTTGTAAACACCTTTCCCTTGGCTGAGTCCACCATGTAATTTATCACTGAATAGGCATAGCGGAGTTGGGCGACCTGCTTGACCATCAATATCGATGGTGGCATTGGTGATGAGGAGATTTCCTTGCGCGATCGCGCTTGCGACATCAATGAAGGAACTGAGTTTTTTGTGTAAATACCGTAAAAAGTAGCGACCTGGGATATAGTCCAGGCATTCCACTATGTTACCGACTGTGCGTTTTGGTAATACAAGTGGCGATCGCGCTGTAACCGTTAAGGGAATCTTCCACCACTGTTGTGGTTGAGACGATTGATGAGCAGAATTAGCAGCAGAAATTGGTTGTTTCTTTCGGGTTGGTGGATCAGCAACAGTATCGTTCTCAATTTGCTGTTTTAACCATGCCACCCATTGGTCACTGTCAGCATCAATTCTAATCGTACACCTACCATAACCGCGCCGACGTTTCCCCCCAATCCGTTCCACTAGTTTCGCTCCTGCAAGAAGTAAGGCATAAGCAATTTGATGTTGCTCCTCAGAGATCGTTATTTCATCATCAAAGACAAATCCACACTGTTTGGCAGTGAGAATCGTTCCTTGACGAATTACTTCTTCAAATCGCAACTGATTGGAAATGGCGGAACCCGTTTCAGGGCAAATTGTTACCCCAGGCTTCATTAGCGCGATCGCTTCTTTTAACTGAGGTTTACCTGCTAGAGCATTGCGAAGGGAATCATCGACAAAAGCAGAGTGGATGTTTACCACTGCTGGAGTAGGTTCCATTTCTGCCTGTTCATCATTGGCTAAGGCAGGCTGACTCCCAAATACAAAGTCAACCCATTGCTGCCATTTCCCTTGGGCATGATTATCTAAGGCCTCAGCAACTTGTTCACAACCATCCCGTAAAATGCCTGTTAATGTCTTAGCGGGAATATAAGGTAGATGATCGGCATCTCGTTGAACTGTGCGATCCATTTCACCCCGACTGGCACCGGAACCAATGTGCCAATCGCTGTCCATACTAATCGTAATGTTAAATTCAGAAGGTGGGGTCATGTTGTCTCTCCATCCTCTTGATTGCTCGGTTCACATTGTTTATTTTCTAAAAATTCCATGGCATCGAGGGCATCTAGGAACGAAGTTGCAAACGTTCCGTCACTGGTTTCATAAAACAGAGACCCTGAATCTTCATCAAACTTCTTAGCAATGTTGGGAAATCGCTTTTGCATTAATTGATATTGCTCATCACCTTGATTGGCAAATAACGCGGTGCGAAGAGCATGACTTTGCGTGTTACTTAGGAGTTTGCTCTTCAAAGCAGTTGCGCGATCGTGCAAACGATCCCATTGATGTTGTTCCGCCTATTTTTGACCTTGAGCAGCACCATTTAGATGATTAAGTGGCGTTACCACATAAGGGCGATTATAAAGTTGAGTGTAGGGGTTGGGTTGCAAACTTTCCCGAATGTTGTCTAGTTCAAAGCCACTGGTGTCGTAGAGAATATGAAAATCAATGGCAGAACAAGGAAATGGAGTTTGATCAGAATTAGCACTAATTACTTGGTGCTTCACCTCTTTCGCAGATTTGATTAAACTTTCCGCTAATTCATAAGCCACAGAAAAGGGAAAATGGCGTTTAACGATAGAAATACCAGCACAAGCAGAAAGCCAATTTACGCCAAAGGCTTTGTTAGC
>JAHEOB010000211.1 GCA_018610095.1 Halothece sp. MAG | reverse complement strand
TATACGTGGAACCCGTTTATTTAGAAGCGGAACGGAATAGTTTGCCCACCTTAATTCGCGTGATTGTGGTGTATGAGAATCAAATTGCCATGGCACCCACCTTGCAAGAAGCCATCAATGCCATTTTTGAGGGCGATCAAACAAAACAAGAAACCATTATTCGCCCAGTTGAAGACATCCCTGGGCAAGATATTCCCTTTGATGAGTTGAATCTGGAAGAAAGTGGAGGCCAGTAAAAATGGGTTACTCTAGTGAGGTAGTCCCTTACATAAGGAATTATGACGGCAGTGAAACAGAATTTAATTGGGTTAAAAGCAAAAGAGTTTCGTCATCCTCTGGATTTAGAAGCAACGGAAGCCCTGCAACAATTTCCCGGTTGGGATATTGCGGTTAGAACCCTTTTAGGCAGCGTGGCGGAACAATTTTTGTATCTAGAAAACGTGGCAGGGAGTGTGCAAGTCAATGAAAAACAGCTTCCCCACCTACACAAATTACTAGTGGAAGCCTGCCAACGCCTTGATTTAGAAGTTCCAGAACTCTATATTAAACAAAATCCTGCCCCCAATGCTTATACGTTTGCCATGCGAGGGAAACAGCCTTTTATTGTGCTTCATACTTCACTGATTGATTTGTTAACGCCAGAAGAAATTCAAGCCGTGATTGCTCACGAATTAGGGCATCTCAAATGTGAGCATGGCGTTTATTTAACCCTTGTCAATTTATTTATCTTAGCTACGAACTTACTTCCCAGTTGGGGCGTCATCCTTGCCCAATCGTTACAAGAACAAATGTTGGCCTGGATTCGTTGTGCCGAATTTAGCTGCGATCGCGCTGCCCTATTAGCTGTGCAAGAACCCCGAGTTATCATGTCAGTGTTAATGAAACTTGCTGGGGGATCACCAAACCTCGCCCCTCAATTAGACTTAGATGCTTTTATTGAGCAAGCTAGAGCCTATGACAAAATGAGTGAATCCCAACTTGGAGAACTACTCAAAGAAGCTCAAACTCAGCAACTGAGCCATCCTGTTCCGGTACTACGGGCGCAAGCCATTGATCGCTGGGCAAGTTCCTGGGAATACCAAAACTTGCTAGAAACCCATCAAACAAACTATAATGGGCAATCAGAACTTCAGGGCAAGTGGCGGAATTGGTAGACGCACCACACTCAAAATGTGGCGGCCTTCGGGCCATGAGAGTTCGAGTCTCTCCTTGCCCATAATCAATTATGGTGCAGTGAAACCAGTAATCAATCATTAAAGCACCCCCAAATTAGAGGGTGCTTTGATTTATGGCAACTTTAGCACTTGTTATTCATCGCCACTTAACGCGAGGACTAACCGTAAGATAAAGATGAACAGGTTAAGATAGGTCAGATACATAGAAAGTGCTGCCGAAAGATACTGATCATCCTCATAGGTACGGGGCAAAATATAAAAATCAACCACCGCTACCCCTGCAAACAGGAGGGTGCCAAAGCCGGAAATGCCAATTTCGAGCCAAGTAGGGGTAAATACCCCAAACAGACTAAACAAGACTTGACCCACTAAAACCACTAACAGGGCAATGACCCCTAACTGAACCGTTTTTGTCAAAGCCATCCCGTCTTCATCAGACAGGTTAGAGCCAATGGGGCGAGCAATCATGAATGTTGCCCCACAGCCTAAAGCAGCAATACCAATGCCACCAACTCCTGCACTACTACTAAGAACAGCAAAGATTAATCCACTGAGGGTATATCCCGATAACAGACTATAGAGGGCTAACAGGGGGAGAGCGGTGCTATTATTGCGCTTTTCAGCAATGCCCCGTGCCACGAAAAATAGAACTAATTCCGCAATGATGGCAGCAATAAAGGTGGGCATGAACAGATTAGGATAGTTGTTAATTACGCCCAGCCCACCATAAGTACCTACGGCAGTGAGTAGTAACCCTCCACCAAGAAAGGGAAGGGCATTAGAAATAACATTCGGACCAACAATTGCACTGCCACGAGTTTGCTGTATTGCTTCCCGAAAATTAAAGCTATTACTCATAATGATTCACGTTTTCACGTCATCTTAAACATCACTCTTAGTATCTATTTTGCGCGATCGCGGCCGTAATGAGTAGTGCAGATAACCGATAGTTGTTTTCGTTGTGGAATGGCATGGCTTTGCTACGCGACAATCACCGCTTCCATGCCACTTACAGGATTGCTGCAACGGTACCATCAAATACCTTAGTGGCTGCTCCTGTCATATAGACATGATTATCTTGCAGTGACCATTCAATATGTAAACACCCTCCAGGGAGTTCCACTGTTGCAGCGCGATCGCTGAGTTGATTTAATACAGCAGCTACTAAGGAGGCACAAGCCCCTGTTCCACAAGCAAGGGTAATTCCAGCCCCCCGTTCCCAAACCCGCATTTTTAGATAATCTTGACTAACCACTTCAATAAATTCGGTATTGGTGCGTTTAGGAAAAGCAGAATGATGTTCAAATTCCGGGCCAATGGTTTCTAAATCGATGCCATCAGCATTGTCCACAAATGTAATACAATGCGGATTTCCCATACTGACACAAGTGACTTGCCAACTCTGATCTGCCACTGATAAGGGTTGACTAATTACCTTTTCCTCAGAACTTGCAAGTGTCGTTGGAATTTCGTGGGCTAATAAATAAGGTTGCCCCATATTAACCGTTACCTGATCCTTTCCTTGTAGTTGAGGACGGATTATTCCTGCTAACGTATGTATCTGATAAGTATGATGGGTATCTTGTTTTCCGTCTAAATCGGCTAAAAATCTCGCTAAACAACGAATGCCATTACCACACATTTCAGGTTCAGACCCGTCAGAATTATAAATTCGCATGGTGTAATCACTCTCCCCTTGAGGGGGAAGGGCAAAAATGACCCCATCTGCCCCAACCCCAAAATGGCGATCGCACAGTTTCATGGCTTGTTCAGAATTGAGACAAGGAGTATGATCATGACGGTTATCGATCAAAATAAAATCATTGCCAAGTCCGTGATATTTGGTAAATTTGATGCCCATAGTTCGTTGTTTTAGGTGTTGTAATGACAGAATTTGATACTGGTTTACCAAGTACCCGTATGGTACAAAATTTAATTAAAGAAGAGAAGGATGTGGAAATTAAACTTCTCAGTGATGATTTAGTTGTGGGTCGTGTGCTTTGGCAAGACCAAAACTGTCTCTGTTTAGTTGACCATTATGACCACTCGACTTTGGTTTGGCGACAATCAATTGCCTATCTTAAGCCGAAAGCTTAATCAGTGGTGAAACGTCTTGCAAAAAATCATGGGGAGATTGCTCCTCTAGTTCCGCTGATAGCAATAGCTATTTGTCCCAGCAAGGGCGGTCGTCTGCTGAGTTAAACTCAGTGAACCAACAATCCCCCTCTTTGGGGGAGTGTCAAAACTTACTTATTAGGGAAGGAATCCTATGATGAAATATGAGTTAATTTATAGTTCTAGTGTGATAGCAACGACTTTAACATTAGGAGTTCCAGCACAAGCATTAGAGGTACAAATTCAACCCCAATCCCCTAAATTAGGAGAAACCGTTTCTGTCATTCTGGAAACTAAGGCAGATCAAGATGATTTACAGGTATCGTGGGGCAATCATCAATATCCAGTATTTGAATTAAAAAATAATCGATATCGGGCTCTCATTCCAACCACCCCCCTTGATCAACCAGGAACGAAAACCTTAACGGTTCGCAATGATGAAAATGTCCAAACCTTTGATGTCAGCTTGCGCGATCGCGACTTTCCTACGCAACATATTCAAGTAAGCGGTGATGGCGTTAATCCTACCCAATTAGAGCGCGATCGCATTGATCAATTTCAACAACTGGTAACGCCAGAAAAACACTGGGAAGGAACATTTGTGCGCCCCAATCAGGCTTCAGTTTCCACCGTCTTTGGCGTTAATCGCTATTATAATGGCGATTATGCCGAGAATTATTATCACCGTGGCGTCGATTATGCTGGCCCCATGGGATCACCGGTGGTTGCCCCAGCAGATGGAAAAGTTAAGTTAGTGGGAACCCAACAGGAAGGTTTTCGGGTGCATGGTAATACCGTTGGGATTGATCATGGTCAAGGAGTACTCAGTATATTTATACATCTCAATGAAATCAAAGTCGAAAAAGGAGAGATGGTAAACGCTGGTGAAATAATTGGTACAGTGGGAGCAACTGGAGTTGCAACAGGTCCGAATTTACATTGGGGATTGTATGTGAATGGGAAAGCAGTTGATCCCGTTCCTTGGCGATTTGACGGTATTCAATAACTCATTGGTCAGCACTTCTACCACCCCTATTGATCATGAACATTCAAACCATTGTTAACCAAGCTCTACAACAGGGTTATCTTACCCCAGTAATGGAATCGGAAATTAGTCGTATTTGCGAAACAGCCACGGAACTTTCTCAACAAGAATATACGGCTTTAGATGAATTAATGTCGGCGTTATTAGATGGGAGAGTCATTACTACTCATCGCAAACAATTCATTAATGTCATGGAAGAATTAGTATTAAGTGAAGCTCTCACTTTAATTGCCGAATTAGAAACGACAACGGATCAATCAATTGATATGGGGGATATTACGGCGTATGCCCTAAATCGCTTACCGCCCCTTTATGCCACTACTGAAGAAGGAGCCAAGTATCAAAAACAACGGGCTCATAATGAACTGCAAACGTTAATTAATCAGCGAGTCCGAGAATCGATTCACCATCATTTGAGTAGTGACAAATCGTTAGCGGATCGACAAGCATTAGGCAAAGAAAGTGGTAAAGAAGTGGTTCAACAAATTACGAACTTATTACAAACTTATGCCGTGAGATATGAAAATGAATAATATTGTACAATCTGCGATCGCGCTTCCCATTAGGAATTTCTAGGCAAAAATTGGTAATGTAAAAACACTTCTTGTTCAATTGTTTCCACTGATAAAATTTTCAGTTTTTGTGCCTGTTGACTCTCTAAGCCCATTCCTTCAAGGGGAGTCGGAGAATCTCTTCCCCCTAATAAAACAGGACACACGGTTAGCCATAACTCATCTAATAATTCTTCTGCAAAAAGGGCTGCCACCAGTTCTCCCCCTCCTAAAACGGCTAATCGTTCAATGCCTTTATCAGACATCTCTTGAAGCACTGGTTTCCAGTTAATTTCATTGTTACTAGAAGCAAGAATTTCCTCAAAAAAAGAAGAATCATTATTTTGCCATCGCGTTGCCCCTTGTTGAGTAGTAAGTAACCACCGAGGCACATTTTGTTGAAAAAACCGAATCCCTAATGGAATATTTCCCGATCGCGTACAAGGGATTTGAATGGGTTGTTTGGGCTTACCTTTCTCCTGACGCTGGGCTAATAAGTCAGGATTACTAATAGACATGGCACTACCATGAGCCCGCAAGGTTTCTGCCCCAAATAAAATGGCATCGGCATTGGCAACTTGGCGTTCTAAATGAGCACGATCAATATTAGAGGTAAAATTAGGGGCTGATCGCGCTTTATCAGATATTTTGCCATCGGCACTCATGGCAAGAACAACAGTAGTGTGAGGACGATTCATGATTCTGTTAATTTCCGATATGCTGCTTGGGCGGCGGCTTGTTGGGCTGCTTTTTTCGAGCGTCCTTTGCCTTTACTTAAAAACCGTTCTTTGAGCCAGACATAGGCAGTAAATCGCTCAGGATCATCATACCCTTTGCCCGTCTCTTCCACCTGGTAATGGGGTAAGACTTTGTAATGAGCTTGTGTCCATTCTTGCAGGGCATCTTTATAATTTTGACGCGCAGGATCTTGACGAATTTGATCCGCTTTCTCCTTTAGGATAGGATCGAGCCAAGGACGAACCAGACTCATGGAATGGGTACTAAGATAAAGAGCGCCTAACACGGCCTCAAAGGTATCAGCTAAGCGCGATCGCGCCCCAGCTTTATTTTTCGCAGCACTCCCTGCCATTAATAAAAACCGTTCCATACCGTAGCTTTCAGCAAATTCAGCTAATACGCGATCGCTAACTAAAATGGAGCGAATGGCAGCAAAATCACCCACAGGAGCTTGCGGATAAGTTTCTAACAGTAACTCCGAAGCCACTAAGCGAACCACCGCATCTCCCACAAACTCAAGCTGTTGATAATTCTCGGTACTAGAAGCACTGGGATGAGTTAATGCTAAATCTAACAATTTCCAGTCCACATCAGTGGTATCCGTTAACCCTAACCGTTCGACTAATTGTTTTAGCTCTCGGGTTCGACGGGATTCCCCCTCTAAAATCAATCTGGACGAGCCAGTTGCTGTCATGTCTTTCCTAATACACTTGTAGAAAATAATCGTGGATTCACAAAATCAGAAAGAGAGTTGGACGTAAGCCGGGTTCTGTTCTCAAGCGTGAAAGCTTGAGGGTAGTTATCTATCTGGGACTTCTGTTGCCAGAAGCCTCAAGCGGTACTTCCTAAGCGGAAACCGGTAAAAGACCAACCTTAGTTTCCTTCGACCTTGCTCCCGACTGGGGTTTACCGAGCCAGCACCTCTCGATGCTGCTGGTGCGCTCTTACCGCACCTTTGCACCCTTACCAAAATCCTCTATCTGGTTTTGGCGGTATGTTTCTGTGGCACTCGCCTCGCGGTCACCCGCACTGGGCGTTACCCAGCAGTCTGGTCTTTGGGAGCCCGGACTTTCCTCAAATTGGTGCCCCTATGGGAACACAAATTTGCAACTACCTCGCCAACTCTCTTTCTATTACTTAGTGTAACTGCAATCCCCCACTTCCTCCAATATTTATCTTTTTGCACCCATTCAGTTTCTGCTGCAAAGCGATTTGGTAGCATCAAAATGATAGTGCCAACAAAGGTGATCGATGACAGAAACAGCAACGGGATGCCAACTAGCCTTAGAAACTACTCCTGTTTCTGAGCAACAGCTAAAATTAACCTTAAGATTGCAATTAAGTCAACCCCGCTTGCCCATTTCCCAAGGAAGTGTTCAATATGGCTTTACGGGGGGAACCTTAGAACTCAAACTGACCGATGCTCATTTTACGAATTTTTCTGACATTAACCATCAGCTAGCCGTTAACCAATTATTAACCCCAGAACAACCAACTTGGCAATTTAGTGTTCCTGCAGGGATGAAAGTCCTAGAAACAGCCCTTGACGGGGTGACGTTAGGAACGATCGCGCCAATTTCTCAAAACTGGTCAATTCAAGGAACCTTTCGCCTCACCCCTTCTGATCTATTAATTACTGACGTAGAAGGCTTATGGCGACATGATTTGCACCCCAATCAACAAGCCATCCTGCATCGCAAAATTGCCTTATTATTACTGGACATTTTACCCTCGCCCTTGCTTTCTCTAGAAATGAATTCCTCTAAGCAGGAAGTTTCTTCAACTCCTGCAACCGGTAAGTTTGATGTTTCCTCCCTTTTAGAAACCATTGAGACAATCCAAGGCGCTTCTAACTATAATTTTCTGACACTTTGTGAAATGGCAAATTTAGACCCCAATCAAGATTTAACTGGGGCAAACCTGCGAGGAACAACGATTAAGGGGATTGATTTAAGCGGGGCAAATTGGTCTCGGGTTAATTTACGGGGGGCTAATTTAACCGATATTGACCTTTCTGAGGGGAATTTGCAACAAGCAAAACTCAGTGGTGCTGATTTATCTGGGGCTTATCTGAGTCATGCCAATTGTCAACAGGCGGATTTTCATCGAGCAAGTTTAGCCCTTGCTAACCTCAGTGGCGCCAACTTAAAGGGGGCTAATTTACAGGAAGCCAATTTAAGTCAAACCAATTTAAATGACTGTCAATTGGAAGGGGCACAGTTTAACTAAGGTATTAACAACCACTGAGAACGAATCAAGCAAACCTGTTAGAGTAAAAAGAAGAAACCATGATTGAAATGTAATCAAAATCAACCTGAACCAGATTATGTTATTTAAATCAACGACCCGTCACGTTCGGATCTATACCGCAGAAATTCAGGACAACGAATTAGTGGAAAGTAATAATGTTCTCACCCTCGATGTTGATCCCGACAACGAATTTAATTGGAGTGAGGAAACCTTAAATAAAGTTTATCGCAAATTTGACGAACTGGTAGAATCCTACAGTGGTGAAGACTTAACCGAATATAATTTACGACGCATGGGATCGGATTTAGAACATTTTATTCGGGATATGCTATTTAATGGAGAAATTAATTACAACCTCAATAGCCGAGTGATCAACTACAGTATGGGCGTTCCCAAAGTGGAAACCCCAGGGGCAGAAGAACAATACAAAATTCAATAAAATGATAACGTTGAATTGATGGACCAATCCTCAAACCGTCTTTATTGTTCCCGTCAATCCTGTCAAGCCCCAAATCCTTTGGGGAATGAAATTTGCACTAGTTGTCAAACCCCACTGCTCAAACGGTATTTATCAGTAGTGGGAACCACTTTAGATGAAGCCTTAACGAATCAGGTGGTTGCCAATCGCTACTACGTGATTAGCCCCACCTTGGTATTAGACACCCAACCCGCAACCCCACCTGAGTTCACTGATGAAATTCCCACGTGGTTAAAACCGTATTTAAGGTTAACGGCTTATCGGCTTCATATTCCCAAAGTCTATGGGTATATTCCCAGTAAGAACTCCCAAGTTTGGCTATTAGAATATGAATCATTTTCGTCTCAAGTCCAAGAAAAATTGGCAAGGGGAGAGTTCCTTCCCCCATTAGAACAAGTTTGGCCCACAGCAACTGCAACGCGTCAATTAAACTGGTTATTGCAAATTGCTCGCTTGTGGCAACCCCTGCAAGCCCAAGGGGTAGTGGGAACGTTAGTCACCCCTGAGTTCTTGCGGGTGAATGGGCCGGTGATTCAATTAAAAGAATTACCCTTCGATGAACAAGCGGTGAGTTTACAATCGTTGGGGCAATTGTGGTTAAGTTGGGTAAATGAGGCAGCAAGCCCGATTCAAGAATTTTTGAAACAGCTAGCAGAGGCGTTAGTGAATCAAGAACTCACCAGTAGTGAGGCATTAGTCGCCGATTTAGAACAAGGCTTATCTCAAATGGCGCGATCGCAGCAGCGATCCTATCAAATCGCAACCCTGACTGATAAAGGACCCCGTCGCTCTCGCAATGAGGATGCCTACTATCAAGACAACCCAGACAATCAGTCCTCGGTGAATGACCAAGCCTTCGCCATTGTGTGTGATGGGGTAGGCGGGCATCAAGGCGGAGAAGTGGCATCGCAATCAGCCATTACCCAATTAAAACAGTCCCTTCAAACCATTCAACAGCAAGCTCCCTCCCCCGAAATCTTAATTGACAAACTTGAAGAAGCGGTCAACTTCGCTAATGATGTCATTTGTGATCAAAATGACTCACAACACCGAAAAGCCCAGCAACGGATGGGAACAACGGTGGTAATGGCTCTGGCTTACGATCATGAAATGTATGTTACCCATGTCGGGGATTCTCGCCTTTATTGGATTACGCGCTACGGGTGTTATCAACTGACCTTAGATGATGATCTGGCATCTCGGGAAACTCGTCTGGGTCATGCTTTATATCGGGATGCGTTACAACAACGGGCAGCAGGGGCATTAGTGCAAGCGTTGGGAATGACTTCCTCGCAAACGTTACATCCCACCACGCAACGGGTGGTGATTGACGAAGATAGTGTGTTTTTACTCTGTTCCGATGGCTTGAGTGACTATGGATTGGTGGAACAATATTGGGAAGCGGAAATTTTACCGCTGTTAGATCAGGAAACGGATGTGGACACAGTTGCCCAACGGCTAGTTGACTTAGCGAATACGGTCAATGGACATGACAATGTGACGGTTTCGCTGATGCAATGTTTCGTTTCCGAATCCCAATCAGCCTCCTCGGTGACGGTGACGCGGTTTGGCGAGAATCAAACTGATGTGGAACTGTCAGAGTCCCCCTCATCCGTGACAAGTGTAGAAGAATCCTCATCATCTCAACCATCACACCAAGGAGGGGTTTGGTTACTACTATTAATTATTTTCTTCGTCATCGCGGGAGTGGGATTGGTGTATTGGTTGTTCCCAGAGTTCGATGAGTCTCAGAACCAATGGCAGGAATCTAAGGAAAGACCCCTTCCAGAGCGTTACAATTGTTGAAAATGGGTTGATGACTGCAAAAGAAAGATGAGTGAATCGAAACCTCGCATTGGTATTTTAGGGGGAGGATTTGGTGGCCTCTACACCGCCTTACGCCTCAGTGAATTACCTTGGGATAACTACCCCACCCCCGAAATTACTTTATTGGATCAGCGCGATCGCTTTTTGTTTAAACCGTTACTCTATGAATTACTAACAGGGGAGTTACAAAGTTGGGAAATTGCGCCACCGTTTAGCGAAGTATTAGCCCAAACCTCGATTAATTTTGTTCAGGGAACGATTAGGGCTGTTGATGTCGCCACCCAACAGGTAACCTTAGCCGATGAAACCGCCTTAACCTATGATTGGCTCGTCTTAGCAATGGGGGGAAAACCTCCCATGGAAAAAGTGCCAGGGGCAGTTGATTATGCCTTTCCCTTTCAGACTTTAAACCATGCCTATCAATTGCAAGAGAAACTGCGTGATTTAGAAAATAGTGATCGCGATAAAATTCGCATTGCCATTGTTGGTGGTGGCTATAGTGGCGTAGAAATTGCCTGTAAATTGCGCGATCGCATCGGGGAAAAAGCCCGTATCCGAATTGTGGAACGCGGGGAAATGATTTTAAAAGCCTCCCCCGAGTTTAATCGAGAAACTGCCCAAAAAGCCCTGCACGATCGTCAAATTTGGGTTGATACGGAAACCACCGTGGAAGCGATCGCTGAAACGGAAATGACACTTTTGTATAAAGGACAAAGTGACTCGATTCCAGTGGATTTGGTGATTTGGACGGTGGGAACAACCGTATCGGAATGGGTTAAAAATTTGGATTTAGCTCACAACCAACAAGGTAAAATAACAGTAGAACCAACGTTAAACGTCAAAAATCAGTCATCCATTTTTGCTTTGGGAGACATTGCAGCTTGTGAAGATGCCAGTGGTCAACTGGTTCCGGCAACGGCGCAAGTTGCGTTTCAACAATCGGATTTCTGTGCTTGGAATATCTGGGCGTCACTAACCGGGCGACCGCTACTGCCTTTCCAATATCACCATTTGGGGGAAATGTTAGTTCTCGGCACTGATAATGCTACTTTAACGGGAGAAGGTATCAAACTGGATGGCAAGGCTGCTTACTTAGCCCGACGGTTAGCCTATCTGTCACGGATGCCCACGCCAGAACATCAATTAACGGTTGGTTCTCATTGGATGACACAACCTTTGTCTAAGTTATTGTCTCAACTGTAGCATGAGCAAACCCAAAGTCATTTTTTTAGATGCGGTGGGAACCTTATTTGGTGTCAAATCTAGTGTCGGGGAAATTTATAGCACGATCGCGCGTCGTTTTGGTGTTTTAGCCCCTGCCCAAGAATTAGATATTGCCTTTTATAACGTTTTCAAAACCATGCCACCGCCAACGTTTCCCGATGTGCCTGTTGAACAAATCCCGAAAAAAGAATTTGACTGGTGGCGAAAGTTAACCCAACGCACATTCCAACAAGTGGGTGTGATTCACAAGTTTTTAGACTTTGATGTTTTTTTTAATCGTCTCTATAAATACTTTGCAACATCCAATCCTTGGGAACTTTATTCTGATGTAATTCCTTGTTTAGAACAATGGCAGGAACAAGGCATCGAATTAGGGATTATTTCTAACTTTGATACTCGTCTCTATGAGGTTTTAAAACATCTCAATCTGAAAGGGTTTTTTAGTAGTATTACCATTTCCTCAGAAGTGGGGGCTGCTAAACCTGATCCCGAGATTTTTAAAATCGCTATTAGCAAACATCAAGTGCCTCCGGAAAAAACATGGCATATTGGTGATAGTTATAAAGACGACTATGAAGGGGCAAAAGCTATTGGAATGCGAGGTATTTTATTAAACCGTGATCATGATTAATCCTTGGGATAGCTGAGAACGAGTTACAACGCCTCGATTAAGGCATCTCCCATTTGCTGACAACCTAGTAATGTCATCCCTTCCGACATAATATCCCCAGTACGATAGCCTTGATCTAATACTTGAAACACTGCTTGCTCAATTTTTTCCGCTGCAGTGGGTTCATCTAAGCCATAACGAAGCATCATGGCAGCACTTAACACTTGGGCAAGGGGATTGGCTTTATCTTCACCAGCAATATCAGGGGCTGAACCATGCACTGGTTCAAACAGGGCAGGTTTTCCGTCTCCCATACTCGCTGAGGGTAACATGCCAATACTACCAGTTAACATGGCAGCAGCATCGGAGAGAATATCCCCAAACAGATTACCTGTCACAATGGTGTCAAACTGTTTCGGGGCGCGAACCAATTGCATGGCAGCATTATCAACATAAAGATGAGATAATTCAATCTCAGGATAAGAGGAACAGAGGGCAGTTACGCGATCGCGCCATAATTGAGACACTTCTAACACATTCGCTTTATCCACCGAACATAATTGCTTATTCCGTTTCTGGGCAATTTCAAAGGCAACTTTGGCAATGCGATCAATTTCGCGATCGGTATAAGCCATGGTATTGACGCCTCGTTGTTCCCCAGTTTCGGTGGCAAAAATGCCCTTGGGCTGCCCAAAATACACGCCTCCTGTTAACTCTCGGACAACCATGATATCCACTCCCTCAACAATCTCCCGTTTGAGAGTGGAGGCATCTACCAGTTGGGGAAAAATTTTAGCAGGACGTAAATTAGCAAATAATTCTAATCCCGCCCGTAATCCTAATAATCCGGTTTCTGGACGTTGCTTTCGGGGTAAATGATCCCATTGGTAACCCCCAATGGCAGCGAGTAAAACGGCGTCACTGTTGCGACAAGTCTCTAGGGTTTGCTGAGGAAGTGGTTCTCCAGTTTCATCAATGGCTGCACCCCCCATTAGGGCTTTTGAAAAGTTAAATGTCAAGTTGCATTGCTTCCCTACTTCCTTTAAAACCTTAACGGTAACATCAATAATTTCAGGACCAATGCCATCGCCGGGTAATAATGTGATTTGATAAGTTTGTGTCATTAGCTTACTTGCTTCAAAAGTGTAACTAAGCTGTTATCTTAGCAAGATTAGCGCCTAAAATGAGATTAAAAGGTTAATTCATAATTTCGGGATGAACATTTTCTCCCATTCCCACCTGCATTTCTTGTACGACTTTTTTGGAAACCGAGGGAACAATCTCAAAGGAATATTTTGTCATACCTGCTTCCACAAACCCTAAGAAGATAGGATGGGGGGAATTGGGGCGCGATCGAAATTCAGGATGGAATTGTGTTCCCAAGAAAAAGGGATGATCGGGAAGTTCAATCATTTCTACTAACCGCCCATCAGGGGAGGTGGCACCAATGACATAGCCACTGTTTTGGAACTGAGTGCGATAGGCATTATTAAATTCGTAGCGATGGCGATGACGTTCGTAAATCACTTCTTCTTGATAGAGTTGATAGGCTTGACTCTCTGCGTTTAAGCGAGAAGGATATAAGCCTAAGCGCATGGTGCCGCCCAAATCAACGACATCATGTTGTTCCGGAAGGAGGTTAATCACGGGATTAGGGGTATCGGGATCAAATTCGGCACTACTGGCTTGTTCTAATTGGGCAATGTTACGACCCCAATCTACTACCGCACAGTGCATTCCTAAGCATAATCCTAGGAAGGGAATCTTTTCCGTTCGGGCATATGTCACCGCTTGAATTTTCCCTTCAATGCCACGAATGCCAAACCCACCGGGAACAATTAAACCGCTAATATTTTGCAGATAAGTGTCTGCCCCATCTTGTTCAATTTCTTCGGCATCCACCCAACGGATTTTGACTTCACTGCCAAGGGCGATCGCGCTGTGACGAAGGGCTTCCACTAGGGAAAGATAAGCATCACTGAGTTGAATATATTTGCCGACAATTGCGATTTCTACCCCTTTTTGGGGGCTTGCCATATTTTCCACCAGAGTTTGCCATTCCCGTAAGTCAGGTTTTCGTTGTTCCAGGTTAATTAAATCTAGGGCAACTTGGGCTAAGCCTTCTTGTTCTAAAATTAGCGGCACTTCATAGATACTGCTGGCATCTCGGGCGGTAATAACGGATTCGGCAGGCACATCGCAAAATTCGGACAGTTTTTCTTTAATATTGGGTTTAAGAGCGCGATCGCAGCGACAGACTAATACATCAGGCTGAATGCCAATGGATCGTAATTCTTTGACAGAATGTTGGGTGGGTTTGGTTTTCATTTCTCCAGCAGAGGCAATCCAAGGGACTAAGGTAACGTGCATATAAAGCACATTATTACGCCCCACTTCTTTCCGAAATTGCCGAATCGCCTCTAAAAAGGGTAAGGATTCAATATCGCCTACCGTTCCCCCTACTTCTGTGATGACAATATCGGGATTGGTATTTTGGGCAACGCGATGGATGCGCTCTTTAATTTCTTGCGTAATATGGGGAATAACTTGAACCGTTCCCCCTTGATAGTCACCGCGACGTTCTTTATTAATTACGGCTTGATAAATTGCTCCCGTAGTGACACTATTAAGCCGTGACATGAAGGTGTCGGTAAACCGTTCATAATGCCCTAAGTCTAAGTCTGTTTCCGCCCCATCATTGGTGACAAAGACTTCCCCATGTTGAAACGGGCTCATGGTTCCGGGGTCAACGTTAATGTAAGGGTCAAGTTTGAGGATGGAAACGGAGTAGTTACGGGATTTAAATAGCCGTCCTAAACTTGCTGCAACAATGCCTTTACCAATGCTGGAAACAACACCACCGGTGACGAAAACAAACTTAGTCATGACTCTTTATAATCTAGGCACTACCTTGTTTATCTTGCCACATTAAAACTTTAAGATTGAGCAGAAACCATATCGCCAATCCAATTTAGATAAGCAGATAATCCTGCTTGAATGGGAAGCGCGATAATTTCGGGAACATCGTAAGAATGTAGCTGACAAATGCGAGTTTCCAGTTGAGAAAATTGGTTTAAATCTGTTTTAATGATCAGTTGCCATTCGGGGTCATTATGAACTTCATTTTCCCAAGTGTAAACTGATTGAACGGGCATGATGCTCACACAAGCAGCATAGTGTTCTTTCACTAATGCTGACGCGATCGCGCGGGCTTGTTCTTCCGATTCGGCGGTGACTAAAACCACCCCATATTGTTGACTCATAATTGCTCATCCCACAATGCAACGACATTAATGATCGTAAATCAAGAGGCAGTATGATAGGAAACGGGATTACTTTGACCATTGCAATGCACCGAAGGCACGGTCTCCCTTGGGGAGACATCGGGCGATTCATAGTGGTTTCTTGTTATTTTGAAAGTAAGTACAATGTTATTACGTTTTAGTGTCAGGTTGCTATGAGTAATTCGATTAGAGGACGGTGTATTAAAATCGGTAACTCACAAGGCTTCCGCATTCCTAAAGTGTTGCTAGATGAAAGTGGGATTGATGGGGAAGTAGAAATCGAAGCGAAACCTGGAGAAATTATTATTCGGTCTGTTAATGAACCCCGTAATGGTTGGGAAGAAGCGTTTGCAACCATGGCGGAAAACCAAGACGATCAACTATGTGATGACATGGAACAAATAACGAATTCTTGGGATTTAGACGAATGGGAGTGGTAGTTAATCGGTTCGATATTTTTCTGGTGAATCTTAATCCAACAATTGGTAGAGAAATCAAAAAAACGCGACCTTGTGTGATTATTTCACCAAATGAAATTAATCACCATATTAGCACAGTAATTGTGGCTCCCATGACAACCAAAGGACGTTCTTATCCAACGCGAGTTGTATGTACGTTTCAAGGGAAAGTCGGTCAAATTGTTCTTGATCAAATTCGTACTGTTGATAAAACAAGATTGGTAAAATATCAGGGACAAATTAGCCAACAAGTGCAAAAAAAAGTACTTCGCCAATTAGCAGAAATGTTCGCAGAGTAAGCACTTATTAAGGAGTGCGACTAATAGTTAACACCTCAGGTACTTGATATTGCCCTTAAGATTCCTTGTTATATAAGGCTTCTAAAAAATTGCAGGGTGTTAAGCATTTACCGCACGGATTCATAAGTTATATTCAAGGACAAGCTGCCCCTCCTAAAAGTGCTACTAAGCCTTCGGCTGTCGTCTATGGATGCGTCGGAGCGTTTGCTCAAGAAATTTTATATACTTTACCATCCATTAGAATCCGTTTAATGCCTTTGGCTTCCAAATATTCCCTTGTTTTTTTGATCATTTTGCCATCGGGAACTTTAATGACTTTCTGAGAACGGTTAGAAAACCGTCGTGCCACGCGATGGTTATCAAAAATGGGCAGTGTCTTTTGCTGGGTTTCCATACTGGGAATTGAGCCTAAATCACTAAATTCTTTTAAGGGTTTGGTAATTAAATTCGCTCCGCGATCAATGACTAAATAACAAGTTTTTGGGAATTTCGCTTGGGAAAGGGGTAAGACTTCGATCTCTGAGGATTGTTTTTGCTGAGCGCGATCGCTAGATACGTTTTCTTCTTCCCAGTCTTCATCATCCGAGTCTTCTAAATCCTCATCCTCTCCCACATCTTCTCCAAACATGGCATGAATCATGCTGAAATCCACCTGTTCCAAATTGTCTTGATCTTGGATGGAAGGTGTGCTAGAAGTGTTTTCGTCGGAAACGGAAACCTCTAGTTGTTCCTTTTTATGGGATTCTGATTGTTCTGGGGTCATGTTAGATTCACTAGCAGTGGGTTCATCATAAGCGTCACTCCTTGAGAGTTCCTCATTTTCTTGCTGAAAGCGATTTTGTTGTCGCAGGTGGCGTTTTTGTTGAATCAAACGGTCATATTCCTCACTAGATAAAGATGTTCTTAAGACACGGCTAACGGTGGAACTACTCACCTGAAAACGGTGGGCTAGGGTTGCCGTTGTTTCATCAGCGTCACGGTACAAACGCACGAGTTCGCTTTTATCTTCTTCAGACAGTTTTTGAGAACTCATAATGAGATCATCCCATGAGCAAGTGTACTTTTTCTATCCTAACGATGGTTGATAGTAGCTTATAGTATGATATAATAAAGTTGCTTTTGGGTGCGTAACTCAGTGGATAGAGTAGCGGACTTCATATAGGAGCCTTAACAGGGAAACTTGTTAAGTGGACATCACTATATGCAGGGAAGCCCTTAGAGTCGCTGACACCCAAGGGTAACAGTTCAGCGAATTGGGTAACCCGCAGGGAAGTATTGCTTTACACCCTCAGAGACTATACGTGATGCACCTACGGACAAAGCAATTGTCTAAGGTGAAGAGATAGTCCAGCCAGCAAGCCCGCAAGGGTTGTCATGGAAACATGATGCTGGAATGCTAATCCGTTTGTCGCAGGTTCGAATCCTGCCGCACCCGTTTTTTTTGACTAAATTAGTACTAAAAAAATAAAGCCCGTGACGAGACTTGAACTCGTGACCTCACCCTTACCAAGGGTGTGCTCTACCGCTGAGCTACACGGGCAATGGGTGGTGGGCCGGGTTGGATTCGAACCAACGAAGGCGATAGCCAGCGAATTTACAGTCCGCCCCCATTAACCACTCGGGCACCGACCCGTTTTGCCACGCGATTATTAATATTAGCACAGGGATTACAAAACTGAGAAGGGGGAGTGGAAATCTTTAAGCTAAACGTTAGGAATTCGGTTGTTCTCCCAAATTTGGCGTTCCTTGGTTCCGTCGGCGCGATCGCGGGAAGTCACTTTCATCATAGATTTCCCCAACTAATTCTTCTAAAATATCTTCTAGGGTGAGCAGTCCCACGGTTCCGCCATATTCATCAACCACGATCGCGAGATGAAGTCGCTGTTGTAACATTTCCTTGAGGGTACTTGCCACCTGTTTGGTTTCAGGAATAAAGGTGGGAGGATTCATAATTTCAGTGACTAAGGCTTGAGAGCGAGCTTCTTCTGAAGGGAGTAGATGTAACCGTTGCAAAGCCTGTTTTAAGTGAACAATTCCCACAATTTCATCTTTGGATTCACCTTGCACTGGAATTCGCGAATATCCAGTTTCTAAACAAAGATTGACTAACTCTTGTAAAGTTGCCTGATGAGAAATGGTTTGCATGGTAATGCGGGGTTTGACGACATCCTTAGCCCGCAATTGATCCAACATCAGGGCTTTATTCAATAACTGGTGCTTATAAATATCCAGTTTTCCCCTGCCTCCCAGTAACTCAATCATGAGTTGTAAGTCGGTTAAGGATTCTCCTTGTTGATCCCTTTTGCCCAGCAGTTTTTGGAAAAAGTGAACCGTATATTGGGCAATACTTTCAAATAAAAAGATAATGCCAAATAGCGACAGAAAGCGGGAAAGGTAATAAATAGGACGTACCACTAACCTAAAAATTTGTAGGACATTATTAATGGCTAATGATTTGGGAGTAATTTCGGCAAAAATTAAAACCACAATGGTAACGAAAGCTGTGGCAATTCCCAGTCCCGCTTTTCCCAACCAAATGGCAAATAAGTTACTGGTTAAAACCGCAGCAAAGTTATTAACTAAATTGTTGCCTAATAAAAGTGTAATAATAAAGCGAGCGCGATTTTCTAAGACTAATCGAAAAATTCCTTTGGGATCTCCCTGTTCACGAATTAATCCTCTAAGTTTTAAGTCATCAAAGGCAGTAATGGCGGTTTCTGACCCCGAAAACATACCTGATAAAATAAACATCAAGGTGATAACAATAATATCTAGCCATGCTTGCCCTAATAGCGGTGTGGGTTCTGAAGCACTTGGGATTTGGGTAATGATGTGAGGAAAAATAAACACAGTCTAATTGCTCGCTAACTCCATACAATGAAATAATTTGATTGCTATGATACTGATCCGTAAAAACGAAACTCAACCCTTTGCCACAATTTGAGAAGCAGTGGTGGGAGTTGAAGCTTGTACTAAACTATACAAAAGACCGGTTTGTTCCGTTCCATTGATGGCTAAATCGCTATGGCATAAGTAAATTCGTTCTGTTGCTCGGTTTAACAAATCTTGTAAAATCCGTTTTAAGTGTTGTTCCTTGCTATTGTTTTGCAAGTCAGCAGAAACCGATTCTTGATGAGAATGATACCGAAAAATCTCTGATCCCAATAATTTAGCGCTTCCTTGTTCTAACCATAATGATGAGCTAACATCGAGCCAAAATTGCCAACGGTGGACACTTCTTTGAGAACGATATTGAAAAATATTGGCAAGGGTAATGCCTTGAGAAAACGATCGCTGTAAGGAAGTTAAGGGATAGGGATTGGCTGTAATGGTTCCTTGTTTTAGCAGTTTAATAAAATCTTCAATCATGGTTGATTTCGGTGGCATGCGAGTATGGGTTTCCCAGTAATGCTGGGCGGTTTCAGTTAATTCTCTTAAGCTGGCGAGATCGGCGACTGATAGATTATTTCCTTTCCAAAGAAATTGTTGAATCCCTTGGTTAAAAAATTGCACTAACGACTGGGATTGTGCTTTTTGCTGTTCAATCCAATGGCGAATTTGATTATAAGCGGTATGGGCTTGATATCCAATACGATCCCACCGTGGAAATGTTTTGGCATCGACTAAACTGGGAAAATCGGGATGGGGTTGATAACAATAATCGGCAATTAAACCTGCCCGTACAGGATCAATTTGATAGCTAGAATGTTGGGTTAAAGTTACTAACATTTCTGCAACTGCATTTTTTTCTAGTAATCGCCCTAAATGGGGATAGACTAAGCACGTTAGCGTGAGTAAGGCTCGCACTAAAGGAGAACTAATGAGGGGACGTTGTTCATTGAGCGGATAAACGGGAATGGCATTTTCATGAAAGCGTTGCATCAGAGTATAACGAGCAATTTCATCTAAACCAGGGGCAATAATCGCAATGTCGTCTGGGGAAATGGTTTGCTGTTGAATGGTATGGCTAATATATTGGGCGGTATCTTCCAGCAGTTGGGAACGAGAAAAGGTTTGTAAGCTGCGAATGCAGTCAGGAAGGGGTTCTAAGGAACTCGGATTATCCACCATTTGTAAAATTAAAGGAATGGTATTGGCAGGTTCTTGTTGCTGTGAGGAAGGGGAGAGGGAAATTTGCTTGCTCTCAGGGGCAAGAGTTTGCCAAGTATCGGGATCGGCGGTGAGTCCTAAGCGCACTTTTCCGTTGGGATTAAAGGTAAAGGCAGCCGTGGCATGGTTTTGGATGAGAAAACTTGCTAACTGTTGCGCGATCGCGGGATAATCATCAACATCATCAGCAAAAATGGCATGATAGCGATCTTTTAATTGTTCTTGATACCTTGGATCATGGAGCAAAACTTGTCCATAAAGATAATAGATTAAGCCGTAGGTGAGGAATCCCCGTTGTAAACACCAATCTCGCCATTGTAAAATTAATTGTCCCATTAAGGGAAACAGGGTTTCATCTCCAAACGCTGCTTTATCCTCTGCCGATAATTGATTCCTTAGCAAGGTGGGAATTGTTTCTATAGGGGTTCCACTTGCCCCAGCGAGTTGTAATAAATCCAAAGTGGTTCGCACGAGGCGAGCTTCAACGCGTGGGTTGGGAATGGTATGTTGGGGAAACGCATCATGCCACAGGGCACTTGCAAAGGCTTGTTCCGTTTCAGAACGTAATCGGAGGGGAAACTGGGGTTTGATTTGAAAGGTTTCCCACCATAAGGGAGCATATAAATTAACTTCCTCCTCCATAAACCCTAATGGTGTTTTCACCACAACAGGATATTTTCCCTCAACGGCTGCTGTTAATCGCTGGTTTAATTCATGGGCAGTGGTATGATTAGTAGCCAACAGGATGGCAGTCGGCATTGCTTGCTGTGTCGTTCCTTCTAAGTGTGGTTGTAGCCAATGGCAAAATTGTTTGACTAACTGACTCGTTTTGCCACTACGAGCCTCTCCTGTAATCCAAGTTACGAGTTCCCCTGCCATTGCGTTTGTTAAAATTCTCAAAATACAATTGCTTTCTAGCTTATCTTGAAAATGGAATTGGTTCACACACAACATTATTATCTTTTAAAGTTAATCTAAATGATTGCTAACCATCCTTTAGGCATTGGTGATGGATGATTCTCTGGTCCGATTTACGCTTAAGTTTCCCATTACCTTGACCAATCTGTAACAAAGTTTAGAGATTTGATATTAATTGGTTAATGTATCTACAAAAAGTATTTCGTTCTTTCAACCAGTGGTTGTCTAATTCTCCAGAAAAACAATTAGAGGAAGCCTATCGTGCTGCTTTAACCATTAAAATGATTGAAGATGAGTATTTTGCTGGAGAACGTGTTAGTCCAAAATATGGGGATTATTCCGAAGCAGTACTTAGTTATTTACAAAAGGAAGTTAATCAATACCTGCAAGTTGCCAAGGCTAAATTAAATCAATTTAAAAATAGTCGTTCCTTTCGTCGTTGGTCGGTTCAAAGCTATAATCGTAATCAATATCTAAAAAATACGGCTAATGTCCTAGAAAAACTTAAATTTATTGAAGATATTCTATCTCGTTATAATTATTTCTCCCAAACCGACTTAGAAACCGAAACAAAAGAGCGCTCTCCAGTTGATCTTTCCTATGAAGAACAATTAGATAACCCCAGCTTTAAAACGGAGCGCGATTCATCAGAAGCATCCCAAAAAAGTCAGAATATTTCGGATCAAACAAGTGTTTTACCGCGATCGCTGCTGAGAACTTTAAACCGCATTAAGCGAGAAATTGATCCCAATTCGTCAGAAGCAGAACAAGAAGTTGTTAAAACTTTTCGTACCTCACGAGATAAAACAGCCATTGCGATTCGATTTTTACTGGTATTAATTATTGTTCCCTTATTAACCCATCAAATTAGTAAAACGTTTTTTATTATGCCCATAATTAAAAATCATTTTATAAATGAGGAACAGCAAGAACTTTTTATTAATCATGATATTCAAGAAGAAGCTTTACATGAACTGCATCAATTTCAATCAAAACTAGAATTTAAAGAAAGGTTAACGGGTGAAGAAATAGACATCGAGGAGAAAGTTGATCAAAAAGCCGAAGAAATAGCAGAACATTATAGCAATCGCGGTGCCAATGCCATTAGTAATATTTTTGCTGATCTGTTATCTGTATTAGCCTTTGGTTTAGTCATTTATTATAGCCGAGAACAAATTGCAATTCTGAAATCCTTTATTGATGAACTAGTTTATGGATTAAGTGATTCGGCAAAAGCATTTTTAATTATTTTATCAACGGATATGTTCGTAGGATATCATTCTCCTCATGGTTGGGAAGTAATTTTAGAAGAAGTGGGTCGTCATTTTGGTTTGCCAGAAAGTCGAGAATTTAACTTCTTGTTTATTGCCACTTTTCCTGTTATCTTAGATACCGTTCTTAAATATTGGATTTTCCGTTATCTTAATCGAATTTCTCCTTCTGCGGTTGCGACTTATCGTAATATGAATGAGTAAATACGTTTGCAGCGATCGCGCTCTATATTGCCATGACAAAGAAAATTGGTTTAGCCTTAGGAAGTGGTGGTGCCAGAGGCTGGGCACATATTGGTGCCATTCGCGCCTTACAAGAAGCTGGAATTGAAATTGATTATCTTGCAGGAACCAGCATTGGCGCTTTTGTTGGTGGCATTCATGCTGTTAATCAGTTAGATGAGTTAGAAGCATTTGTCACAGAGATTGATTGGAAAACCATTATTTCATTACTCGATGTGGAATTTCCGACACGAGGCTTGTTAGATGGAGACAAAATTTATGATTTAATTTATACCCATGTTCTGGATTGCAATTTAGAAGAAACAAGGATTCCCTTTCACTGTGTCGCCACCGATTTATTAACGCAAAAAGCGACGGTTCTCAAAACAGGTTCTATGGTAGATGCCATAAGAGCGAGTATTTCCATTCCAGGGGTCTTTACTCCTTTTAATCGGGAAGAACGTTATTTTGTTGATGGTGGGGTTGTTAATCCCGTACCTGTAGATGTGGTTCAAGCCATGGGAAGTGATATTGTCATTGCAATTAATCTCAATTATCCTTATCCGTCTCCTGAAATAGATACCTCCGCTGTCAAAGCAGTGGATGAACAAACAAAGGAAAATAATCAAAAAATTCTATCTCAAATTAAAGCTTCTCAACAAGAAGAAAGCATCAATAACGCGGAAGTCCAAACCAATCGCATTGCCCTATTGAATAATATTAAGTCTCGTTACGAAGCGGTACAAGAAGCAGTGGCAGAAAAATTTAATAACTGGTTTCCAGAAGAAAGTGAAAATGAATCAAATAGCCCAAATATTTTTGATGTCATTGGGAATTCCATTAATATTATGGAACAACAAGTGACACAAATTAATCTACAACTACATCATCCTGATATTTTATTGGAACCTCGTCTTTCTCAATATGGTATTTTCGATTTCCATCAAGCAGATGCTTTAATGCAGGAAGGTTATCGTTGCGTGGAACAAGCATTACCTGAAATTAAAGAAAAATTATCTAAGTAACTGTCTTTTTATAATTTTCCGATTGTGTGATCGCGTTGTTACAAAAAGCAATTTCCCGTCGCGTTTCGGAAACCTTAATTCCTTGTTTGGATTTTAACCAAGCGCAATCGGAGGGGGCACTGTCATGAGTTGGGGGAGAAAATGACGTTAATATCAGTTGTTATTAAAATCACTTTTTAAAGTGTATCTGGTGATGCCAACTCCCCCAACTAGATAGTTTGAAACGAAATTAGCCCACGCCAACGGCAGTCCGTTCACTGTGTTCCACTTTGGTGCCTAAGACCTCTAAAAAGGTTTTCAACCATTGGGGATGCGCTGGCCAAGCGGGTGCAGTAACTAAGTTACCATCCACCATTGCTTCTTCCACGGGAATGGAAACATATTCGCCCCCTGCTTGCTGAACATCGGGTCCACAAGCGGGATAAGCGGTGCAACGTTTTCCTTGTAGTACCCCAGCAGCGGTTAGCACTAAGAGCCCATGGCACAGGGTGGCAATGGGTTTATTAGCTTGGTCAAAGTGACGGGTAATTTCTAAAACACGCTCATATAAACGGATATATTCTGGGGCACGCCCTCCGGGAATGACTAACGCATCGTAATCGTCGGGGTTAATGTCATCAAAGTTGGCATTGAGGGTAAAATGGTGACCGGGTTTTTCCGTATAAGTTTGATCCCCTTCAAAATCGTGAACTGCTGTTTTTACGGTATCCTCTGCTTTTTTATCAGGGCAAACAGCATGAACGGTGTGACCGACAGTTTGTAAGGTTTGGAAAGGCACCATAACTTCGTAATCTTCCACGAAGTCACCCACCAGCATTAAGATTTTTTTGCCTTCCATAACACGAACCCTCCCTTGACGCTCTCCTTTTAAATCAAAGACTATAACAGGAGATTCTTGCTTCTCACTACT
>JAHEOB010000210.1 GCA_018610095.1 Halothece sp. MAG | reverse complement strand
GTTGGCGTTGGGTTAGAATTTCCCGAATTTTAGCGGTGCGTTCATCTTGAGGTTGTTGATCCTGTTCGTTTTCCAGTAAGGGTTTGCCATCCCCTAGTTGACGAAATCGTTTTCCTAATTGATCCGAACGTTGACGACTCTTTAACAACCCATTGACCCAACTTTCCATGAGTTGAGGTAGGGATAATAAGCGTAAGGTATGCCCAGTGGGGGCAGTATCAAAAATTAGCGTATCATAGCGGTTTAAGCCCTCTCCCATTAAATGAGTAATTCGTTCCAACAGGGCTGCTTCGACCGTTCCTGGGGCTTGACGAGTTAAATTCATTTGGCGATCAATTTCCCCATAAAGGCGAGGTTTTACTAAACTGCGTAAATTGTCTTTAACGGTGGCAATATAGTGGTCTGCCTCTGCTTCTGGATCAATTTCTAAGCCCCATAAATTCGAGGCAAGTGGAACTTCGCGATCGCTGCTGATTTGTTGTTGAAAGATATCAGCTAAGGAGTGGGCAGGATCGGTGGAAACTAATAGACATTGTTTTCCCTGTTGGGCGGTTTTTAAGGATAACGCTGCTGCTGTGGTGGTCTTTCCCACACCCCCTTTTCCGCCAACGAAAAGCAAACGTTGATCATGAATGCCTAAACCAGTTTTGTGATTGCTCATTTTAGCAACAACGGATATTTTCTAAAGGGGAAGTTTCCATGCCCATACGTTGGTGCCACTGGTGGAAATCTTCATAGATCAGGGGTAGCAATTCCAAGGTGTAAAAGCTAACAGGATTGGGAATGCCCATCATTTCTGAAAATACCATCAGCATAAATAAATCATCTTGATCCCGTTTTTCTCGGGCAAGTTCTTGTCGATAAGGGGCAGCATAAAATTCATTCAGAAAATAGCGTAGTTGCTGATAAATTTTAGACCAGTTGATATGTTGCATGATTGATAATTGGTTATTCTTTCTTGAGATTGAATTCCCCTATCTCCCCCTTATTTTATTTTCTATTAACTTTATTCTTGTTTTAATGATTCATTTTGGGCATTGATTCGGGCGCGATTGAAAACAAATGCTGATTCTAATATTACCCAAACGGCAGCAACCAAAATTAAAAAATCTAGAAAGATTAGGAAATAATCATTATTTGCCCAGAAGTCTTTTAATTTAATCATTAGGGAATAAACCGTCATGATTAAAACAAATACTAAGGGAATCATTGTGTACCAATAAGAACGTCCTAATTTCACCAATAAAACGCTAACCACTAATAAGGTTAAAGCAGCTAACAATTGATTGGTTGTTCCAAATAGGGGCCAAATGGTCATTCCGCCTGTTCCTTCTGCCCCGCCAGCACCAAATGCCAACAGTAAACAAGACAAAATGGCTAGAGACGTTGAAACATAACGATTCGTCAATGGCTGGAGTTTGTAAATTTGACCCCATTCTTGAATGATATAACGTTGCAACCGTACAGAGGTATCTAGGGTGGTGCTGGCAAAGAGAACAGCAATCACGGCTAATAGGGTGGTACCAAACGCGGTGGGAATACCTAAACCTCGATTAATTAAATTGGCACCGCCTTCAACAAATGGACCCACACCACTTGCACCAAAGGATTGATAAAGGTCTTGCCATTGACTAAAAGTAGCAAACCCAGCCGTGGTGGCTAAAATCGTCGCTAAGGCTAATGAACCTTCTCCCAACGCACCGAGATAGCCCACAAATCGCGCATCCGTTTCTTTATTCAGTTGTTTAGCAGATGTTCCTGAGGAAACTAAACCATGGAAGCCAGAAATAGCACCACAGGCAATGGTGACGAATAATAAGGGAATAATGGGCGGGGCATCATCAGGAACTTCACCATTCCATACCGGGGCAACGATGTCTGGATTGGCGAATAAAACCGATAAGTAAAGGAGTCCTAAACCAATGAATAGTTGTAAGGAGTTAATAAAGTCTCGCGGTTGAAGGAGTAACCACACAGGGAGTAATGAGGCAATAAAGGCATAACCAAATAAAATCAGAATCCAAGCGGTCTTGTTTAATTCAAGGGTTGGCATAACATTCCCTAAATAGACCATAAAGTATAGAATTGCTAATCCCCCTATAGAAGGGATTAATAAACCCACACCACGACGATACAGCAGATAGCCAATTACCACAGCAACCGCGATCGCGCTCCAAGTGGGTAAGATACTGCCGCTATACTTAACAAATAAATTCGCAATAACAACAGCAAATACAGCATTAACCATTAACAGCAAAAAAAAGATCACAATCATCAATAAGCTGCGGGCGCGTTTGCCCACAATTTGTTCTGTTAATGCCCCAATGGAACGTCCTTGATTGCGAACACTAGCCCACAGTGCGCCAAAGTCATGAACACCACCGATAAAAATGGTTCCTAAAATGACCCATAAAAATGCCGGAAGCCAACCCCAAATTACCGCGATCGCAGGACCGACAATCGGGGCTGCCCCAGCAACAGAGGTAAAATGATGACCCCACAATACAAAAGGATTGGTGGGAACATAATCTACCCCATCTTCATATTCGTGAGCTGGTGTTGTCGCCTCTGATCGCAACCGATAAATCTGCTTCGCAATAAATTTGGAGTAGAAGCGATATCCTAAGAAAAAGCTGACTAAACCAATAATCGCTAAGAAAACTGCCTTCATATTATTTTTGTACGCTCAATAACGACAACGATTTCAACTAAAACCAATCTTTTAAAGGAGTTCAATTAGGCTAATAGTATCATTTCCTTAATGCAATAACAATCATTGCATTAGTTAAGTTTTTCGAGGGTAAATTTATCAAACAACTAACAATTCTATATCGCTTTTTTTTATTAATTTAATATAAAAAAAATTAAACTATCTAATTAGCAGCACTTATTTAAGCTATTGTTGTGTAGTTCACTAGACTAGATTTGCTATACAATCATTCAACTTAAAAAGGCTGTCAAAACTTACTTTTGAAGCTGATCAATAAAAACACGAGTTATTTGATAGAACTTTCCTTACGAATCCCCATTTTCGTTAATGTTTGAT